>JAAXMC010000096.1 GCA_013036315.1 Vulcanimicrobiota bacterium | reverse complement strand
TGGCCGCTCGGAATCGTCGGCCGCGCGCTAACCGCGACGTCCTCGCAAGAAGTCACGGCGAGCGTGACGACGCTGGCTGAAACCGACAGCAAGGACGGCCTGATTCACGAAAGTTTTAATGCCGGTGCGTACTGGGCTTTTACGCGCGCGGAGTTCGGATGGGCCAACGCGCTTTACGCCGAGCTGCTCTTTCGTACGCTGGCCGGATTCTCGGCGACGCCCTTCACGACCACAGGTACACCCGTCTTGCCTTTCGAGCCGCTCAGTTCCACGCCGGTGATCGTCACGGCGCCAATCCTGCAACTTTACAACACGACGCTGATATACGCCGCGCTGAACCAGCTGCTGATCGAAGCCGGCGGCCGCACGATCGTGCCGGGCGCGCCCGGGATGGTTATGAGCCGAAGCGCCGGGAGCGTTCGCCGTACTCCCCGACCGCGCGCACCAAATCGTCTTCGCCGAAATCCGGCCACATAATCGGCAGCGTCAGCAGCTCGGTGTACGCGAGCTGATACAAAAGAAAATTTGAAACGCGGAAATCCCCGCCGGTGCGTATGAGCAAATCGGGATCGGGAAGTTTCGGCGCGTACAAGCGCCGCCGCAAAGCCGCCTCGTCGACATCGGCGGCACGTAAAGTTCCGGCTTCAACTTCGACCGCGATCCGGCGGGCGGCGCGCACGATCTCGGCGCGGCCGCTGTAGTTGAGCGCCAGATTCAGCGTCAGCCGGCGATTCTGCGCGGTGGCGCGCACCAATTCTCCGAGCGCGGCGCGGGCCGGCGCCGAAAATTGCGCGATGTCGCCGACTATTCCGACGGCGACGTCTTGGCGGCGCAGCGCTGCCAGTTCCGTACGCGCAAAGATCGCGCACAGCTGCATGAGCAGCCGTACTTCCGACGGATCGCGGTGCCAGTTTTCGGTGGAGAATCCGTACACCGTCAAGACTTTCACGCCCGCTGCGATTGCGCCGCGCACGGCGGCCCGCAGCGCGCCGACGCCCCGCCGGTAGCCTTCCGCAACCGGTAAGCCGCGACTCCTGGCCCAGCGCCGGTTGCCGTCCATGATGACGGCAACGTGGAGCGGGAGCGCCGGTTGAACGAGAGCCTGCACGGCCATAGTTACTTTGTATCACAAAGTTAATGCGCGAGCAAGCGGGACCGCGTTCCCCAGGCGCTAACCATACCGCCCTCATGGAGCTTGGCTATTACAGATACGCGACGGTCGCGGGCGACCGCGTCGCGTTCGTCTGCGAGGATGATGTGTGGGTCGCGCCCCTCGGCGGCGGCCCGGCCGTCCGGCTCACGGCCACGCCCGGAGTATGCAGCACGCCGCGCTTCTCGCCCGACGCTTCGCAGATAGCGTTCGTCGCGACCGATGAGGGCAACGCCGAGGTGTACGTCGTGCCGGCAGCCGGCGGAAAGCCGCAACGCCTGACCCATATGGGCGGATCGCTCACGTCGATCAGCGGATGGAACGCGGACGGCTCGGAGATTCTTTTCGTCTCCAATCCCAATGCTTGGTACGAACGCGACACGCGCGCGTTTGCTGTTTCGCCGAACGGCGGCGCTCCGCGGCCGCTCGGATTGGGACATATGCGCTCGCTCTCTCCCGGCCCCGGAACGCGCCTGGCGGTCGGGCGCAACGCCGACGATCCGGCGCGCTGGAAGCGCTATCACGGCGGCACTTCCGGAGAAATTTGGATCGACGCGGCCGGCGACGGCGAATTCGAACATCTTGCTTTGCCCGACGGCAATCCCGTTTGGCCGATGTGGATCGGCGGCCGCATCTACTTCGCAGCCGATCACGAGGGCATCGGCAACATCTACTCTTGCGCTCTCGACGGCAGCGACGTGCAGCGGCACACGCATCACGGCGAATACTACGTGCGCTTCCCGTCGACTGACGGAAAACGTATCGCATATACAGCCGGCGGAGCGCTATTTTGTTACGACGTCGAGACCGGTGAAACACGCGAGCTGCACGTCACCGCGCCGTCGGCTTCTTCGCAAACGGTTCGCAAGTTTTTGCCCGGTGCGGAGACGCTGGATGAGTTCGCGCCGTCGCCCGACGGCACCAAGATCGCGGCGATCGCGCGCGGACAGCCGTTTACGATGCCGTTCTGGGAAGAGGCGCCCGTTCGTTACGGCACCGGCAGCAAAGTGCGGTACCGCTGCATTGCGTGGATGCACGACGGCCGGCGTTTCGTGACGACCACCGACGTCAACGGCTTCGAACAACTGGCCGTGCATGAAAGCGACGGTTCGGCTGAACCGCTGCTCGTGACGGCCGGCGACATCGGCCGCGTGACCGAGCTCGTCTGCTCGCCGGTCAAAGACGTCATCGCGTTTGCGAATCATCGCTACGAATTGATCGCCGTCGACCTGCGCGACGGCGCGCCGCGCGTGCTCGACAAGAGTATCGGCTTCCGCATTACGGATCTGGCGTTTTCGCCCGACGGACGGTACCTCGCATACGCATGGTGGCCCCTCGGTGAGGGCGTCGCCGTCATTCGCGTCGTCAAGCTCAAATCGGGTGAGATTCACGATGTAACGTCGCAGCTGCGCGTCGACCAAAGCCCCGCGTGGGATCCGGAAGGGCGCTATCTGTATTTCATCTCGACGCGCGATTTCGATCCGGTCTACGACGCGCTGCAATTCGACTTGAGTTTTCCGCAGGCGCAGCGCCCGTTCGTGGTGACGCTGCGCGCCGACGTCCCCAATCCGTTCACGCCCAAGCCGAAGCCCGTCCATCGCGACGTCGATCACGGCGATCAAAAAGAGAAAAAGAAAGAGACCGGTCCGCCGCGCATCGATATCGATTTCGAAGGCATCCAAGGCCGCATTTTAGCTTTTCCCGTCGATGAGGGCGAGTACGGCGAGATCGTTGCCGTGCGCAATCGCGCGCTTTTCACCAAATTCGAAGTTCGCGGCATCAAGCCGCAAGCGCGTTCGTGGGATGAAGAGGATGTAGCCGGCACGCTGCTGGCTTACGACTTCGAGCTGCAGCGCAGCGCGACCATCGCCGGCGACGTTTCGGAGATCGCACTGGCCGCCGATCACCACACCCTGCTCTACCGCTCGCGCGACAAACTGCGCGCAATCGATGCGCTGGCCGAGCTGCCGGAAGAACACGACGATCCGAAGCCGCCGCCGGAACCCGGGCGCAAAAGCGGCTGGATCGATCTCGACCGTATCAGCGTGGAGATCGAGCCGCGCGACGAGTGGCGGCAAATGTATCGCGAAGCGTGGCGGCTGCAGACCGAGCACTATTGGCTCGAAGATATGGCCGACATCGATTGGGATCGCGTCCGCGACCGCTACGAAGCGGTGCTGCCGCGCGTGCGTACGCGCGCGGAGCTCTCCGATCTCATTTGGGAGATGCACGGCGAGCTCGGCACGTCGCATGCGTACGAGTACGGCGGCGATCTGCGCGAGCCGCCGCAATACCGCCGCGGATATTTGGGCGCGGACTACACGTTCGACGAAGGCGCCGGCGGCTGGCGCATCACGCAGATCCTGCGCGGCGACTCTTGGAATCGCGACAGCGACTCGCCGCTGGCCGAACCGGGCTTGAACGTGCGCGAAGGCGACGTGCTAGCCGCGATCGGCGGAAAAAATTTAACGCGCGAGTTTGGCCCGGACCAGGCGCTGGTGAACACGTCCGGCCGCGAAGTCAGTGTGGCCGTTCGATCGCGCGGCGAAGAACGGCGCATCGCCGTCAAGGCGCTGGCGAGCGAGCAGAGCTTGCGGTACCGGGCTTGGGTCGACGCGCAGCGGCGTTACGTGCACGAGGCGACCGCTCAAAAAATCGGATACGTGCACATTCCGGATATGGGGCCGTGGGGGTTCTCAGAGTTTCATCGCGGCTATCTTTCGGAATTCGACCGCAGCGGCCTGATCGTGGACGTGCGTTACAATCGCGGCGGCCACGTATCCCCACTGCTGCTCGAGAAGCTCGCGCGCAAGCGCGTCGGTTACGACATCGCGCGTTATAGCCAAAAGCCGTTTCCTTATCCGCCCGAGTCGGTTGCGGGACCGCTCGTTGCGATTACCAACCAGTTCGCGGGCTCCGACGGCGACATCTTCAGCCACTGTTTCAAACTCTACAAATTAGGGCCGCTCGTCGGAAAACGCACGTGGGGCGGCGTCGTCGGCATCAATCCTTACCACCGCTTGGTGGACGGGACGATAACGACGCAGCCGGAGTTTTCCTTTTGGTTCAAAGACGTCGGCTGGGGCGTCGAAAATTACGGAACCGATCCGGACTACGACGTGGATATCGCTCCGCATCACTACCGCGAAGGAAAAGATCCGCAGTTGGAATTCGCAATCCGGCTAGCGTTGACTGCGGCAGAGGGCTTCCACGAAGCATATCCGGATCTCGCAACGCGACCATCCCTTTCGCTTCCCGCGCTGCCGTAGTGCCCATCGTCCTCGGCGACATTTCGCCGCTCCATATCGAGCGCTCAGCGCAGCTGCGCGATATGTTTTTGCTTAGCCCGTTTGTGTGGCGCGAAGGACCGAAGTACAAGATGCTGCTGCGCGCCGTGCCGAGCTCGGACGATCCGGCGCAAAAGATCGCGCGCGTTCAGTACGCAGAATCGAACGACGGCCTGCGTTTTACGTTGCCGGACAAAGCAGCGATCGCCCCGGGCCCGTCAGCCGACGACAAAGACGGCTGCGAAGACCCGACGGTCTGCATCGTCGATGGCAGCTATTACGTCTATTACACCGGATGGAACGAACAGGCGAAGCGCGGCCGGCTGATGCTGGCCGCGGGCGGCGACGTGCAAAGTTTGGAAAAACGCGGCACCGCAATGGCCTGGACGCCCGAGCGAAAAAATCCGAAAGAAGCGACCGTAGTGCAAGCGGCCGGCGGGAACTGGCGGATGTTCTTCGAGTACGCGGCAGACGAGAAATCGAAGATCGGATTGGCTTCCGCGCCGGCCGTCAACGGACCGTGGAGCGTTTTGGAACCGCTCTTCGAAGCGCGCGCGGACCGTTGGGATTCCTGGCATTTGAGCACCGGGCCAATCGTGACGAGCGAATCCGGAAAGCCCGTGATGTTTTACAACGGCGCGACCCGCGATGCCGCGTGGCGTATCGGATGGATGAGGTTCGACGCGGGATATTCGTGCGTCGAAGCACGCTGCGAGGAACCGCTCATCGTTCCGCCGCCGCAACGCGACGCGGGCGCAACGGATATCGCTTTCGCGGCGTCGGCTTTACAAGAAGACGGCGCCGTGCAGCTTTATTACTCGATCGCCGACAGAGACATGTGTCGCGCGACGTTGAGGTTCGCTTAGCCTCCCTTTACTTGGCTGACCGGAATGAACTTCAGCCGGCGCAGCAGCGGCGTGCCGCTTGTGACGAAGTTGATGAAGCCCGCGACCTGCGCACTGGGCTGGCCGTTGGTGAACATGTGCTCGTACGACCAATACTTGTATGTGTTACGCAGCACGTTTGCATCGGCCGGGCCCACGCCGTCGATCGACACGGCGGTCTGCTGGCTCGGCTTGACGTAAGCCATCCCCACATACGAGATCGCGCCGGGAGTTTGCGCGACCATCGCCGCGACAGTGCCCGAAGAGTCTTGCGTCAGGCCGCTCTCGGAAGGTTCCTTGCCGCCGAGAATTGTTTTCACCAGCACGGCACGCGTGCCTGAACTGCGCGGACGATTGATGATCGTGATCGGTCCACCGCGGCCGCCCGCCTGATTCCAATTCGTGATTTTGCCGCTAAAGATGCCGCGTATCTGCGCAGTCGTTAAATTCTTCACGCCGGTTTGTGGATTCACGACGATGCCGAACGTGACGACGGCAACGCGGTGGTCGACCAAGCTCGGCTCATTCGGCGCCGGGATGTCCGAGTCGCCGATGTCGACCGCGCGCTGCGCGACTTGCGTGATGCCGACGCGCGAGCCACCGCCCGCGACGCTGATCTTCACGTTCGCGTGCGCGATTTGGTATTCGACCGCCGATTCTTTCACGAGCGGCAGCAGCGCAGTCGATCCCGAGATGACGATCGATCCGGGCGCTCCCGCGCTCGAGCCCGTATTTTTGGGCTGCGATCCGCAGCCGGCCAGAAGCAGCGCGACCACCGCGATAAATAGGTTGCACTTGGTCGTCATTGCGGCACCTCCATCGTTTTCTGAATGAACTGAAGCAAGACCGGATAGACGATATCGATTCGCGGTTCGGCATTTTCCGGATCGATGATGTCGTGGTTCGAAGGCAGGTCCGTGAACTGGTAGTACTCGCTCGCATGAGGGCGGTGCGCTTGCCACTGCGCCGCCACGTGCTCGGCCGCGTGATTGTTGACGGCGGGATCGCGTTGGTTCGTGACGATCGTCGCGCGCCCGGCCGCCTGCGGCGAAGTCTGCGAGCAGGCGTACACGTCGTCGCCGATCAGCAGGCACTGCGCCAGTGCGTGCGTTGAAAAGCGCGGGTAGCCGGTCGGCGGAAGGATGTTTTCTTTGTTCCGCGGATCCCACCACATGAAAAAGTCCGGTAACGTCCGCAGCGCCGCGGCGATCATCCGGCTTTGCCAGTAGGCACATTTTAGCAGCGCGAAAACCGGGCTCACCGCAATCGCGTGCGTGACGTCGGCCCGGTGCTGAGCGAAATAGGCGCAGAGCAAACCGCTGGTGGAGATTCCCAGCACGCACACGCGATCGCCCAATCCGCACGCGATGTCGACGGCTTCGGTCGCCGAGGCCAGAAGCATCGGAGCGGTCAAGCGCGCGAGCCGCGCCGTCATGCGGTTGCGGTCGCCTTGCTCGGGCAGGCGCGGCACGAACACGTTCGCGCCCAGTTGCTGCACGCGCGGCGCAAATTGCACAAACTGCGCCGGATGGTTCGTCAACCCGTGCAGCAGGACGACGGCCAGCCCGGTGCGTTCGCCGCAGTCGTAGAGTTTGGTATACGCTTGCGGAAGAATGCTCGCGTAGTCGAGCGATTTGAACGTCTCGACGCGCGCCTTTGCCTCGCCATACGACCTCGCCGGATTGGAAGCCGTATTCAGCGGCACTGCGAGTATCTAAAGCACGACGTCACGTGATCGTTCACTAAGCCGACTGCTTGCATGAACGAGTAGCAAATCGTCGATCCGACAAACGTGAAACCGCGCCGCCGCAAATCCGCGCTCAGTTTGTCGGAGACGAGCGTGGTCGCCGGCACTTGCGAGGGGTTCTTCCAGCCGCCGCGCACCGGTTTGCGGCCGACGAAAGCCCAAACAAACGCATCAAAGCTCCCGAATTCGCGCTGCACGCGCAGAAACGCCTTCGCGTTTCGCACGGCGCCGTAAACCTTCAGACGGTTTCGAACGATTCCCGGATCGGCGAGCATGCGCTCGAGCTTCGCCTCGCCGAATCGCGCCACGCGCTTCGGGTCGAACTCCGCGAACAGCTTGCGGTACCGCTCGCGCTTCGCCAAGATCGTATTCCAGCTCAAACCGGCTTGCGCGCCTTCTAGCAGCAAGAATTCAAAAAACACGTTGTCGTCGTGCACCGGCACGCCCCACTCGCGATCGTGATAGGCGATCATGGCTTCCGAAACCGCCCACGAACAACGTTTCAGCGCGCTACCCATCGATCA
>JAAXMC010000095.1 GCA_013036315.1 Vulcanimicrobiota bacterium | reverse complement strand
CACGATTCATGCGCCCACATCGCGCCCGTGATGATGCCGAGCGTGAGCAGCGGAAGCCCCACGGCCACGATTCGGTAAATCAAAACGTCCAGCTGCGCCAAACTCGGAATCGTGTTCAACCATTGCGCGCCTGCGTTGCCTTGCGCGGCCGCGGCCGCGATGCCGGGCGTGTCCATCCTGACGGCGACCGGCCCGGCCGCGGCTACGGCTTGGCCGGCGAGAGATCGTTCGAAATAGTATTTGACTAAGAACAGTACCGACATGACGAACGCTACCATGAACGCCGCGTATGACGAGACGACCAGCGGGACGTGAATCTTTGCCCAGTAGGATTGAAGCGAAGGGACCGCCGGCATCGACCCTTCGTTCCACGTGACGCCGTAGGCGAGAAACAGCGCTGCCAGTGCGATGACGAAACCGCCCGCGAACCACAAATTATAACGAAAAGCGAAGATGATGAAGATCGCGACCGAGACTGCGGCAAATAACGAAAGCGAACCGTAGAGGTTTAAGAGCGGCCAGACATGGGTGATCTCGTAGCGCGCCGTCAGCTGTGCGAACTGCGCGATACACCCCGCTATGGCTAGCGGAATTGCCAAGTGCTTGAGCCACTCGTCGCGCGAGAAAAAGTAGACGAGCAAAGCCAGCGCGCTGATGACATACGCGCCCAGCGCGATGATCATGAGCACTTCGTCTAACGGCATTCGGGCTTGCATAGCTGTTACGTGGCCTCCGCGAGAGTAAGTTTTGCGACCAGCTCGTTAAATTGGGTCTCGAAAATATCGTACCCTTTGACGGTCGTGGCAGCGAGTGCGATGCGCGCGCCGGCGGGCGTAGGATCGAGCCGGACGAACATGCGCGCGGGAAGCATGTAAAAAGAGATCACGAGCCCTGCCAAAAGCACGAACGCACCGATACCGACGAGCGCTACGCCTGGATCGTACCGGTACTGCAAGCCGCTGACCAATAGGTAACGCTCCGGCCTGATTTGCCAGCCTCCGCCCACGTCGATCGAAGCCTTCATCGGCACCAATCCAGCGCCGGCGGCTTGCCCGTTGTCGAAAACCTGCAGGAAGACGGCTGGATTGTTGATGCGCGGATCCGCCGAAGCTTGGCCGCTCGCGCGATCGACCGTTGGAACGAATTGCGCGACGGCGATCGTTCGCTGCGTTCCCGGAAGCGTGATTTCATCTCCGGTGAGGTAGTCGCGGTTCTCCAAGGCGGGAACCCGCGTGCCGCCGTGCGTCACGTGGAAACGCAGGGCGAAGCCGTAGCTGGATTGGTAGTACAGCGTGCCGTCCACGTCGAGTGGGTGATTGACGCGGATGACGGCCTGGCGGGGGATGCCGTCGCTGCCCGTTGCGGTGACTCGTGAAACATAATCGATCGGCTGATAGATCATGCCGCTTTTGGTAAGGATCGGTTTGATCTTATACGAGAACCCGTCGAGTTTTATCGACGTCTGCGTATGCGGCACGGAGACGCTCTGGCCGGCGACGATCGTTTCGTCGCCCGAAAACCCCCGGGCCCAGTAAATCGACGTGCCTGCCGCGATGATGACGAATCCCGCATGCGCGACGAGGACGCCGCGGCGCGCCCAGTTATGTTTGTCCGCAAACGTCCACTCGACTCCGCCGAACTCGCGTTTGCGCACGTGCCAGCCGCGCGCGCGAAAAAACTTCTCGACCCGCGCGCGAACGCTCTCGGGATCGCCCTGCACGTCAATGGACGCGTGCAGGGGAATTTTCTCGATCGCAACGGACCGCAGCGGAGGCAGCCTCGCGGGAATGACCCGCTTAAACGTACAGACCGCGAGTGAAAGCAAAATGAGCCCGATGATGCCGACGTAGTACGGTGTATGGTAGATGTTGTCGAGATTCAGCCGCAAGATCACCCGGGCGAGCGGCGCAGCGTAGGCTTGGAAATACGTAGCCGGATCTTTGCCTTGATCGACGATCACGCCGATCAGCGTGAGGAGCCCCCATACCACGAACAGGCACACGGCAAAGAGCACGTTGCCGAACGTGCGCGTAAAATCATCGTAGAGAGCCCGCATCGTTATGATATTAAGGCGCCGAGGCTTCGACGCGCCACGACTTCTCGAGCAGCACGATAATCCACAGGCTGGCTTCGTAGAGAATATACATAGGGAGCGTACTGGCAATGGGATCCCAAAGAAACGGCGGCCCTGTTCTCCTGGATCGTCTACGCCATCTACATGCATTTGCACACGCGCAACGCGTGGCGCGGAGTGCGCACCGCCTGGGTCAGCGTCGTGGGCTTCATCTCCATTATGTTCTGTTACTTCGGCGTCAATCTCTGGATAAGCGGCCTGCACAGCTACAAACTCTAGGGACGCGAGCGCACGGCTAAGAGGTTGGTCGTGGCGGCGGCGGAAATGCCGCCCTACAATCGGAGTGGAGGAACGCGATTTGTCGAGTCACGCGCGGCCCGGCGGCTACGAAGAAGCCGAAACGCCCCAAGAGATTACCCGCCGCCAATGGATGGCCAATGCGACTATTGCCATAAGTGGAGTCATCGGCCTGACGCTGGCCATCCCCATCGTAGGCTCGCTGATCCCCGACGTGGGCGCCGGAGGCGCGGCCTGGACTCCCCTGGATTCCAACACGTGGAAGCAGCTCCAGAGCGCGACCGATAAAGCGGTGCGGATCGATATCAACCTCAAGAGCAAGGACGCGTACTTGCCGGAGCAAACCTCGCCGCAGTCCGTGTGGGGCATAAAGGTTAAGGATCCGCAGAAATTCGTGCAGGATCGCACCGACCTATTCACGTCCGCCGGCAAAGATACGCTGCCCTACCCGATCGTCACGCTCGGCTTCGTGCTGTTCAGCCCGATATGCCCGCATTTGGGTTGCTACTATAATTACAACGCGGCCGTCAATAAATTCCAGTGTCCGTGCCACGGTTCGCAGTTCGATCAATACGGTTCGCACATTGCCGGACCGGCCGCACGCGGCTTAGATCCGCTGCCGCTGCGCGAGGCGAGCGGCGTCGCGCAGTGTGAATGGATTCGCTACGCACCGACGATCCCCGATCGCCTTGTGGTCTCGTATACAGCATGATGTGTCTACGCGAATCCCATGCTGGCCGAGCGATTAACGCTGGAAAAAAGCGAGGCCAGCATGGGGTGAGCCCATGTTGAACTGGATAGAGCGCCGGACCGGCTTCGTCAGCATAACGAAGGATTTCTTGACCGAGGACGTTCCCGGCGGCGCGAGCTATTGGTACGTTTTCGGCAGCGCCACGCTTTTCGCGATGATCGTGCAGATCGTCACCGGCATCTTCTTGACGTTCTTCTACGCGCCGTCGGCGATGACGGCGTGGGAGTCGACGAAATATATCTACGCTCATCCCTTCCAGCACACCGTATTAAGCATTCATTACTGGGGCGCATCGGCGATGATCGCGCTGGTTTTTCTGCACTTGCTGCAAGTCGTGATCTGGGGTGCCTACAAATCGCCGCGCGAGATTCAGTGGATCGTCGGCGTGCTGCTGCTGCTCGTCACGATGGTCCTCGGCCTTACCGGCTATCTGCTGCCGTGGGACATGGACGCGTACTTTGCGTCGCAAGTCGCAATCAATCTTACGCTCAACGTGCCGTTTATCGGCGGCTGGATTCAACAGTTCGTGCAGGACGGCACGACGATGGGAACGCTGACGATCAACCGGTTCTTCGGGCTGCACGTGTGGCTGATGCCGGCGGCGCTGGTCGCGCTCGTCGCTGCCCACTTAACGATCTTCCGCTGGAACGGGCCGGCCGGGCCGCCCGTCGAGGATCCGCGTCCGCTGCGCAAAGGCCGCTTCTGGCCCGATCAGCTGTTCATGGATACCGTCGCTTCACTCTTGGTGCTGATCGGCATCCTTGCGCTGGCTTCGTTCTGGCCGCCGTTCCTCGACGCAAAAGCCGATCCGACGGTGCAATTCACGCCGTATCCCGCGTGGTATTTCCTCGATCTCTTCGGCTTGCTCAACCTCGTGCCGGGCAATTTGGAAATCGTGGGCGCGATCATCATTCCGGGCTTCGCAACGACGCTGCTGCTGCTGCTGCCGTGGATCGATCGCAGCACGACGCGCGTCTTAGGATCGCGCAAGTTCATCTTGTGGCTGTTGGGCATTTCGCTTGCGATCATCTGGTGGCTCACAATCTGGAGCCAGCTCTCGATCATGGGAAAACAGGCCGCCACGCCGGCCCCCGCTCCGCCGCCGGCCGCAGCCAAAGTACCCGCGAGCACGACCGCGGCTGTGAGTCCCGCCGCGAAAGCCGGGCAAGCCGTCTACTCGCAGAATTGCAGTTCGTGTCACGGCGCCGCCGGCGCAGGCATGCCCCCGAACTTCCCGCCGCTGGCCGGCAATCCGTTCGTGACCGGCGATCCCAACCAAGTCATTCTCACCGTTCTCAACGGCAAGACCGGCGCGATTTCGGTTAACGGCCAAACCTACAACGGTCAGATGCCGGCTTGGAAATCGCCGCTTTCGAATAGCGACATCGCCAACGTCGTCACCTACATACGCTCGGCGCTCGGTCCCAACCACGCCGGCGCCGTGACGACGGCGGACGTCGCAAAACTCAAGAAATAAGCGTGCTGGAGTCTGCGGAAAGGGAAGCGCTGCTTCACGCCTTAGGCGTCGAAGAAGATGCGTTGACCGAAACCGAACGAGCCGCGCTCGATCGCGACGGCTACGCCGTATTGCCGGATATTCTGAATGCCGGAGAGCTCGCCGATGTTCGCGCAGCGATCGAGAGACTGATCGCGCAGGCTCGCCTCGATCCGACCTGGCACGCCGGCGGCACGCTGCACCTTATCGATCTCGTCAACGACCCCGCATTCGACCCGGTGTGGAAATCTAGCCGCCTCTTGTCGGCGATCGCTCACGTGATCGGCTACGATCTGCGCATCGGTTCGGTCACCTACCGCGCGCCCAAACCCGGCTACGGCGCGCAAACGCTGCACGCCGACTACATGCAAGGGCATCGCGGAGAATACCAAGTGGCGACGGCGATCGTCGCGCTCGTGGATTTCACGGAAACCAACGGCCCGACGCGCATCGTACCCGGTTCTCACATGCCGGGCAACGTCGCCGTGCCGTCCGATAGCGATACACCGCACCCGGATCAGCGGCTGGTGACGTGCAGCGCCGCAGCCGCGATCGTTTTCAACGGTCACTTGCTACATTCGGGTACGCGCAACGCTTCGCAGGAGACGCGGCACGCGCTGCAGCTCACGTTCGCAAGACGCACCGCCGCGATCGCCGGCACGGCGCGCATAGAGAACGCGACGCTCGATCGCGTGGGCGACGCAGCCTTCTTATTTATTTAAGTCGCGCAGCGCGGGCCGGTATACAAGTACAGATCCGCTTCACCCCACGTGGCGACAATGCGGCGCGTCCGTCCAAACGTGGCATGCGTGAACGGCTTATGGCGCGGAGCGATCAGCCAGAGGCGCGGCGAGCCGCAAATGACGCTGCGCGGCTCTACGGCATGCTCCCCAAGCCGGTCGCCCGGACGCGCGAAAACATAGATGCCCGGCTGCGTGTAAAAGACCAGCGCGTTACCGCCTGCGAGGGTTTGTATTGCGACAGCATCGCCGGGTTTGCGCCGGCGCTCGATCACCGCGGCCAGATGGGGCACGGGCTTGAACCCGTCGCCCTGCGGTAACACGAGAAAAGCCAAGAGGCCAAATGCCGCCACCATTGCCACGGCTAAGACGTAGGGCGCGGCATAAGCGTTCCGCCGGCTCAACAGCGTTCCGAAGCTGACGATGGAGCCCGCGAAGATCGCGGCCCCGACCCAAATCAAGTTGCGCGCAGCCAGGGCTAATTCGATCGTCAAACGGTTGTCCCGTGAAAACAGCACGATGGCGAGCGCGACCATGAGGATCGTCAGCGGAACGGCAGCGGTGGAAATCAACGCGGAGCGGGAGCGCACGCGTTCGACGGCCGATTCGAAATACAGGGCCACCAGAACCGCGAGCGCGGGCAGTTCCAACGCAACATAGTTCGGCAGCTTCGTGCGCGCGAAGCTAAAGAAAAGCAGCGGCATCACGATCCACACGACCGCGAGGCGCACGAGCTGATGCAGCGCGCGGTCGTCCGTGGTGGTCGCCGGCTCGCGCAGCCGCCGGACGCCGGAGACCAGAGCCG
Source organism: Vulcanimicrobiota bacterium (assembly GCA_013036315.1). Classification (GTDB taxonomy): domain Bacteria; phylum Vulcanimicrobiota; class Vulcanimicrobiia; order Vulcanimicrobiales; family Vulcanimicrobiaceae; genus Rubrimentiphilum. The sequence goes on along the minus strand of JAAXMC010000095.1, from coordinate 1,908 downwards.
ACGGCAAGAACGCGATCCAAGGAAAGAATCCCAATACGATCACGGGCACGTAGTACCAGACCGGTCCGCTTTGGCTTTCGATCGTTCCCGTATAGCGACCGAAGGTGTAGTGTCCGAGGAGCTCCATGACCGCTCCGCCGCCGGCGCGAAACCAGAGCGCTGCAAACCAAGGAATGGCAATCGCTCCAAAAAGCAGCAAGCCGCCCGCCCAGCCGCGCCAGTCCGGCGGGCGCGCATGGGTAGCGCGCCGCTCCCAGAGGTAATACGGCACCATGACGAGCAGCGCGACGACCGGCGCTACCGGTCCCTTCGCCAAGAAACCAAAACCTGCGGCAGCCCAGCCGTAGATGAAATAGCTGCTTCGACCAGTTTGCACCGCGCGAAACCACCAAAAGATGTTTGCAGCTACGGCAAGATCGAGCAGCGCGTCCATGATCGCGAGCCGTCCCACGATCGCTTGCATGAGGCACGTCGATAAAATGATGCCCGCATAGATGCCCGCGCGCAATCCGGCTTGCCGCGCTACCGCGTATGCCGTCATCGCGCCCAGCCCGATGGTCGCGAGCGCGGCCGGCAATCGCAGCGCGAAAGTCGTTACGCCGAAAATCTTCGCGCAGATCGCCGCGATCCAAAAATAGAGCGGCGGCTGGACAAACCATGGAGCGCCGTTGAAATGTAAGACGATCCAGTCGCGGGCCAGGAAGATCTCGCGGGCCACCTCCCCGTAGGCGGTCTCGCTGTTATCCCACAAAGTCCCGATGCCCAGGCCCGGCAGCGTGATCAGCGCGGCGGCAGCCGCTCCGATCAATGCGGCGCGCAGGGGGATTCGCATGCACTGCAGTTTTGGGCAGTCATCCAGCGAAGTCATGCGCACGAATGCCCTTTCCCGTCACCCTGAACGTTCACGGACGCCTGGCAGTGGTCGCCGGCGGCGGTGAAGTAGCTCTCAAGAAGGCCATCGCACTGCACGGCGCGGGCGCGCGCCTGCGCATCGTGGCACCCGAAATTGTAACCGGCCTGCGCGAATTGGCGGCGCAGCATGATTTCGAGCTGCGCGAGCGATCCTACCAGCCCGGCGATCTCGACGAAGCTTTTCTGGCGATTGCAGCGACCTCCGACGATTCGGTGAATGCGGCAATCTGCGCCGGCGCCAAGCGAGAGCGCATCCTGGTCTGCGACGCCTCCCAAGGCGAACGCGGCGATTTTACGATGTCGGCGACCGTGCAGATCGGCGATCTCACCTTCGCAATCGATACGGGCGGCGCCGCACCCGCATTTGCGAAACGGCTCGCCGGCGAACTTCGCACGCACTTCGACGATTCGTACGCGGCTGCCGTCAAGACGCTCGAACATATGCGCGCGTATGTGAAATCGGAGCTGCCGGCTGAGGAGCGCTCAGAAACGCTGCGCGCACTCGCGCAGCTTCCCATCGATCAGCTTGCCACGATGAGCGTGGAAGCGGTTACCTGCGCGACGCGAGGCAGCGCGCTTGCAATGATTCAATCCCGCACGGTTGCGGCGCAACTGGCGCGGCGTGGAATTGCGACCACATTCTTAAACGTAACGACAACCGGCGATCGCATCCGCGATCGTTCGATCGCTGAGATCGGGTCCGAGAACCTGTTCGTGAAAGAGCTGGAGGTTGCGCTGCGCGATGGGCGGGCGCGTTACGCCGTTCACTCGTGCAAAGACCTGCCGAGCACGCTGCCCGAAGACATGCGCATCGCGGCGATCTCCCCGCGCGAAGATCCGCGCGACGTTTTTTGCAGCGAGCGTTACGAAGATCTCGCCTCGCTTCCGCCCGGCGCGCGAGTCGGCACTTCGAGCATTCGCCGCCGCGCGCAGCTGGCGGCGCTGCGCCAAGATTTGCAGTACACCGACCTGCGCGGCAACGTCGACACGCGTCTG
>JAAXMC010000094.1 GCA_013036315.1 Vulcanimicrobiota bacterium | reverse complement strand
TGCCGATCATGTTTTCTTTCGGAATGTTTTCGCCCAGCAGGTGCTCGCGCGCGAGTTCGGTCGGTGAAAAATGGAAGGAAGCGATCGTGCCGGTGATACGCCGGTTCATCTCTTCGGGGAACGGCAGCGACGGATTGCTCGTGCGCGGGAAAGAGCCGGGCGTCGTGCTCGTCGAGCCGATGGATTACGCGCGCATGGTCGCCGCCGTGCGCGATTGTACGTTCGTGCTGACCGACAGCGGCGGTTTGCAAGAGGAAGCGCCGTGCCTCGGCAAGCCGGTGCTCGTGATGCGCGAGGAGACCGAACGCCCCGAGGGCGTGCTGGCCGGAACGCTGGAGCTGGTCGGACACGAACGCCCCAAGATCGTGGCTGCAGCTGCGCGCTTGCTTTCCGATCCGGAAGCGTACAAGCGCATGTCGGGCGCGCACAATCCTTACGGCGACGGACATGCGGCTGCGCGAATCGCAGCGTGGCTGCTCGCGCGCATGCGCGGCGCGGATTATCCCAAACCGTTCGAGGGCGGCCTCACCGCGTGAAAGCGGCCGCCGGAATTATCGCGGCGGGTTCGGCCTTTGCCGGAGCCGGCGTCGCCGGCTTGTTGATTGGGATCTGGGCGGATCACGCGCAGCGCACGCAATACTTGGCGGTCATCGGACTCTTCGCGGGCATCGTCCTGGGCGGATACGTGGCATTCCGCCTGCTACTGCAATCGAACGCATCTTGAAGGAAAGCCCTTCTTTAGAATTGTACCGCGGGCTCAAGCGGTCGATGGCGCTTGGCACGTTGTTAGCCGTTGCTCTGGCCGCCGGGGTGCTGGCGGTGTGGAGTCCCACCTTCGCACTCGTGCTGCTTGCCGGCGGTGCCGCCGGGATCGCCAACGCGCTCCTGTCGATGCTCGGCAACGAAAGATTGCTCGACCGCCGCAACGTACCGGCGTTCGTCTTAAGTAGTTTTCTGCGCCTGTGTCTATTCGGTATAGTTCCGGTGGCGCTGGCGCTCCGGTTTCAGTCTCTCTGGACATTGGCGTGGTTCTTCATCGGTTTCTTCACGCCGCTCGGGTTGTACGGAGTCTTGCTCAGGCGCGCTTACGCACGAAAGATCGAATAGTTGCACGAACACATAGGCGAGCACATCAAGTGGACGTGGCCGGTGCTTGGCTCTGTCCACGCCGACACGATCATGACGACATGGCTCGTTATGGCCGTTGCTTTGCTGTTTTTTGCATGGGTCGGCGCGAGCTATCGCTCGGCACGCGTGTCGCGGCGCCAAACGGTGATCGAAGGTATCATCAACTACATCGCCGATCTCGCACATGGCGTGCTCGGAGAAGCCGGCGAGCCGTTCGTGCCGTTTTTCATCGCGCTCTTCATCTTCATATTCTTGCTGAACCAGTTCGGCGTGCTGCCCTTCAAGGTGCTCGGGTTGCCGTTTGGAGGCTCGCCGACTGCCGACCTCAATACGGTCGCGCCATACGCGTTGATGGTGTTTCTCATCATACAGACCGCCGCGTTTCGGAGAAAAGGCGTCGGCTATCTCAAGCACTTGCTGCAGCCGTTCCCGGTGCTGCTGCCCATCAACATCATCGACGAGATTCTCCGTCCCATCACGCTGGCGGCGCGTTTGTTTTTCAATATCTTCGTCGGCGAACTGCTCTTCATCATCATCGCGTCGATCATCACCGCCAAAATCGTGCTTGGCCCGGTCAATCTCTCACTCGCCATAGCGGTCGTGCCGTTTTTCATTCAGTTCTTCAATTTCTTCGTCGGCACGGTGCAGGCGTTCGTCTTCACCCTCCTTGCAATCGTCTATCTCTCGCTCGCGATTGCCGAGCAACATTGAGAAAGGAAACTCCTTGAATCCGCAAGCTTTTATCATCGGCACGACGCTGATCGCGTTCGGAATCATCATTTCCGGCGTCGCATTCGGTTCCGCGGTGGGCGACGGCATCGTTGCCGGCAAAGCCGTCGAGTCGATCGCGCGTCAACCCGAGGCCCGCTCGAACATCTTTACGTTCCTGTTCTTGGGCGTCGGTGTGTTGGAAGCGGTTCCGTTCATCGCGATAGCGCTCGCCTTTTATATCCTGCTCGTCGTCGCCAAGGTCCCCGCGCTCATCGGGTCATTCGCGAAGTAACGTAAGAGGATGGGCTTTCTCTCGATCGATTGGCACGGAACCGCTCTCGTGCAGCTGCTCAACTTCGTGATTTTCTTCGCGATCTTGAACGTGGTCTTCACTCGCCCCGTCGGGCGCGCAATCGCCAAACGCCGCGAATACATCAACAGCGTTACGGGCGACTACGACCGGTATCAAACGGAAGGAAACGCGCTGCGCACGCAAGCCGAAGCGATCCGCGCGGCCGCCAGGCGCGAAGCCGAACAGCTGGCGGCTCAAGCGCGTGCCGAGGCTTCGAACGAAAGCGCGAAGCTCTCGACAGAGTTTGCGCAGCAAGCGTCGGATAAAGTGCGCGCGGCGCACGAGACCGTCGATTCCGAAGTGCAGGCGGCGCGTTCGAATGAGCAGCGCACGGTACAAGAATTGGCAGACGACATGTTCGCGCGCGCGGTACCGGAGATCGCCTGATGAACTACGAGGCGATTGCGGAGTGGAGCCAAGTCACGTCGGCAGTGCTGTTCTTGGGCGTCCTCGTTTGGATGTGGATCAAATTCATTCAGCCGGCGGTCCTCGCCGCGCAGGCCGCGCAAAACGCGCGCATTAACGAAGCCGAGCGCCATCGTGACGAGGCCAAGGCCGCGCTGCAAGGACTGCAGGGTGACATCGACGTGGCGCAGCAAGACGCGCTGGCGATCAAAGATCGTATGGCGGCGTTCGTTGCAGCGGAACGCGAAGTGATCTTGCGCGAGGCTCGCGAGGCGGGCGAACGCGCTTTGCGCGACGCCGAGGGAGAGCTTGCGCGCGCGCGCGCCGCGGCGCGCGGCCAGCTGCGCGACGAACTGGTCGAGAAAGCGCTCGAGCTGGCGCGTGAGACCGCTGCCCGCCGCATGGACGCGGCCGCCGATAAGAAGCTCGCAAACGCGTTCGTGCAGTCGCTGGAAAGGAGCGGCGGCTGATGGCCAATCAGAAGCTCGCCCGGCGATATGCGACGGCGGTCTTTCAACTCGCTTCCGAACAAAGCGCGGTCGAGCAAGTCGGCAGCGAGTTACGCATCCTCAGTGACGCGATCGAAGACAATCAGAGCGCGTTGAATTTTTTCTTGTCGCCGGTCGTCAATCGCGGCGAGAAAGAAAGCACGCTTGTGGCCGCATTTAACGGGAAGGCTCACCCGGTCGCCCTCCACACGATGCTGCTGCTCGTACGCAAGCGCCGCGAAGGGCTGTTGCGCGAGATCGTCCGCGAGTACGGCACGCTGGAGATGGCGGCGCGCGGCTTGGACGCGCTGACGATAACGTCGGCTAAGCCACTGGAAGCTGCAGAGCTGCACAAGGTGGTCGCGCAGCTCGAGAAAATCTACGGCAAGAAATTTGAGGTCACTCAACGCGTGCAGCCCGATCTGATAGGCGGCTTGCGCATTTTCATGGGCGACCGCCGCGTCGACGGATCGGTCGAAGGGCGCTTTCAGGAATTAGCTCGCACACTGTTCGCTAGGAATTAGGAATGATCAACGCAGACGAAATTGCCGGCATTTTAAAACAGCAGATCGCGACCTTCACGGCGGGCGTCCAAGAGGACGAAGTTGGCACCGTCATCGAGGTTGGCGCGAACTTGGCGCGCGTCTACGGGCTGCGCAGCGTACGGGCTTCGGAACTCGTCGAGTTCCCGAGCGGCCTGCAAGGTGTTGCGCTGAACCTTGAAGAGGATAACGTCGGCGTCGTGATCATGGGATCCGACGAAGGCATCAAGGAAGGCGATAAGGTTCGCCGCACCGGCCGCATCGCGTCGGTGCCCGTCGGCGAGGCACTCCTCGGCCGCGTCGTCGATCCGCTCGGCAAGCCGGTGGACGGCAAGGGGCCGATCGCGACCAAGAGATTCCGTACGATCGAAAACGTCGCGCCCAGCGTCGTTCAGCGGCAGCCGGTCAAACAGCCGCTGCAGACCGGCGTGCGCGCGATCGATGCGCTCATTCCGATCGGGCGCGGCCAGCGCGAGCTGATCATCGGCGATCGCAGCACCGGCAAGACGGCGATCGTCGTCGATACGATTATCAATCAAAAGGGCAAGGGCGTCTTCTGTATTTACGTGGCGATCGGCCAGAAGAACTCGACGGTCGCAGCGCTCGCGCAACTGCTCGAGCAAAAAGGCGCAATGGCGTACACGACCATCGTGACGGTGGGGCCCTCGGAGGCGGCTGCCCTGCGCTGGATCGCTCCGTTCGCGGGCTGCGCGATGGGCGAAGAACTGATGTATCAGAACAAGGACGTGCTGATCGTGTACGACGATCTGACCAAGCACGCGCAGTCGTATCGCGAGATGTCGTTGCTGCTGCGCCGCCCGCCGGGCCGCGAAGCCTACCCGGGCGACATTTTCTTTCTGCACTCACGGCTGCTGGAACGCGCGGCCAAACTCTCCGACGAAATGGGCGGCGGATCGCTGACGGCGCTTCCGATCATCGAAACGCAGGCGGGAGATTTTGCGGCGTACATTCCGACCAACGTCATCTCGATCACCGACGGACAGATCTATCTCACGCCGCAACTGTTTTTCCAGGGCATCCGCCCCGCCGTGGACATCGGACTCTCGGTTTCACGCGTCGGCGGATCGGCGCAGATCAAAGCGATGAAGAGCGTGGCCGGCCAGTTGAAACTCGAGCTCGCGCAGTACCGCGATCTGGCGGCTTTCGCCAAACTTGCCAGCGATTTGGATAAAGCGACGCAGATGCAGCTGCTGCGCGGCGAGAAGCTCACCGAATTGCTCAAACAGCCGCAGTACCAGCCGATGGCGGTCGAAGATCAAGTCGCGGCTCTTTATGGCGCGACCAAGGGATTCGTCAACGATATTCCGACGCCGCGTCTGCAAGACTGGCTGCGCGGATTCGTGGCCTTTTTGCACGATAAGCATCAAGATATTCCGCAAGCGATCGCGCAAAGCGGGCAACTGGCCGACGAAACAAAGCAAAAGCTCGACGCGGCGCTCGCGGAGTTCAATAAGAGTTTTTAATGGCAACCGTTAAGGATCTTCGCGATCGCATTCGGTCGCTGAAGAACACGCAGCAGATCACCAAGGCGATGAAGCAAGTTGCGGCCGCCAAAATCCGGCGCGCCGAGACGGCGCAAAAGCAGGCGCGCCCCTATGCCGACGCGCTTGGCGAGATACTGCAAGACCTGATCGCCACGGCATCCCGCATCGACCACCCATTCATGAATCCGGGCCTCGCGGGCGCCCCCTCGGGCGTGCTGCTGATGACTTCGGATAAAGGGCTGGCGGGCGCATTTAACTCCAATGTGATTCGCGACGCGGAACGCTACTGGCGTCAGCACGGCGGTGCGCGGTTCTATACGGTCGGCATCAAAGGCCGCAATGCCGTGCGCCGCTGGGGCATGGCCGATCGCCCGACGTGGCCGCTCAATGCGCCTTCCAAGCTGGCGATCGCGCGTGAAGTGGCGCAGCGCGTCACCGCAGATTTTACCGCGGGCGAAATCGGCGACATCACACTGGTCTCTTCCAAACACGTTTCGATGATGTCGCAGCGCCCCGAGGTGCGCCGTCTCGTTCCGATCGAACGTGAAAGCGCGGTGAGCGAACCGAAGGGTCCGCGCGGATCGGTCGAAATACCGCCGTCACCCGAATTCGTGCTCTCGAAGCTGCTTCCAAAGTATCTCGAGTTCACGATCTTCTCCGCAATGCTCGAGACCGACGCGGCCTTCTATGCCGCGCAGCTGCTCGCGATGAACAACGCGACCGAGAACGCCGGCAAGTTGATCGACGAGCTCACGATCTCGATGAACAACGCCCGTCAAGCGGCGATCACGAAAGAATTGTTGGAAATCGTCTCCGGCGCGGAGGCGCTGACTGGAACATGAAAGGAAATACAAAGGTAATGCCGGCCACCGGAAAAGTCGTCCAAGTTTTAGGAAACGTCGTCGACGTCGAGTTCAGCGCTGAGACGCTGCCGAACATCAACGACGCGCTGACCGTCCGCGTGAATGAAGATCACGCCCAAGGACAGACTGCGGAACTGGGCGGAACGGCGATGCAGATGCGCGACATCGTGCTCGAAGTGCAGGACGAGCTCGGGAACGATCAGGTCCGCTGTCTGGCGCTGGGATCGACCGACGGTCTGATGCGCGGCGCGCCGGTTACGGCGACGGGCGGCCCGATTAAAGTTCCGGTCGGCGAAGGCACGCTCGGACGCATTTTCAACGTGCTCGGCAAGGCGATCGACAGCAACGAACCGGTGAAGGCCGCGGCCGAATGGCCGATCCACCGTCCGCCGCCGGATTTCAAGGCGCAAGATCCGACTCCCAAAATTTTCGAAACCGGCATCAAAGTGATCGACCTGATGGCGCCGTACACGCGCGGCGGCAAGGTCGGATTGTTCGGCGGCGCCGGCGTCGGGAAGACGGTGCTCATTCAAGAGCTGATCCGCAACATCGCAACCGTGCACAAGGGCTTCTCCGTGTTTACCGGCGTCGGCGAGCGCACGCGTGAAGGCAACGACCTCTGGCTCGAGATGAAAGAGTCCGGCGTATTAAAACAGACGACGCTCGTGTTCGGCCAGATGGACGAACCGCCGGGTGTGCGTTTTCGCGTCGCTCAAACGGGGGTGACGATGGCGGAGTATTTCCGCGACGAACTGGGCGCCGACGTGCTGCTGTTTATGGACAACATCTTCCGCTATCTGCAGGCGGGTTCTGAAGTTTCCGCTCTGATGGGGCGCATGCCGTCGTCGGCATAGGGGCGCGCCTG
>JAAXMC010000093.1 GCA_013036315.1 Vulcanimicrobiota bacterium | reverse complement strand
CAATCGCTGTCGCGGTGGTTGCGAACGGTAAGCTGGTTTATTCCAAGGCTTTCGGGAGTGCCGGAGCCCACACGGTTTTCGTCATCGATTCCATTACAAAAACGTTCACAGCGGTCAGTGTAATTCAATTAGCGGCGGCCCGGAAACTTTCTCTCGAGGACCATCTCGCCAAGTATTTCCCGGAATTTCCGAATGCCGGCGCGATCACGATTCGGCAACTGCTCAACCATACCAGTGGGATTCCGAACTACCTGGATGATGCTGCGGCAAAGGGGCTCACAGCGCACGCAACTTCGCCCCGCGAGATTGTCCGCAATGCAGCTACGCTCGCTCCCGATTTTCAGCCGGGCACCGATTGGAATTACAGCAATACCAACTATGTGCTGCTGGGTCTCATCGTTGAAGCCGTGAGTGGTAGATCGCTGGCCGATTACGAGCGCGTTCATATTTTCGAGCCGGCCGGAATGAAAGATACCAGTGTCGGGAAGCCGGCAAGCTCGACAGTTGCCGCCCCGCCTTTTGAAGCGGCCGCCGCGGATCCAAGTTGGGCATACGCCGTTGGCGATATTGTCTCCACGCCAACTGACATCGCTCGATTTGACATAGCGCTTATGGCGGGCAAGCTCGTGCCGCCGGCCTACTTCGAGGAAATGCAGCAGACGGTGCCATTCAATACGCTCGGACCGGGTGTGCGCGACGGCTTGGGCGTGTTCGTCAGTGACTTGTCCGGAGTGGACCTGGTCGGTCATCACGGCGGCGGGTTCGGATTTACCGGGGACAACGAGCTCGTTCCGTCGCGCGGCTTCGCGTTCATCGTGCTGGGGAACGGTACATACGCTACGAGACCGATCCTCACCGCCGCTCTCCGGTTGTACTTCTCCGCGGTCGCTCTTGCGACTCGATCGTCCCAGTACGACGGCGCTCCCGCGTTCACTCAGCGCGTAACAACGTTCCTGCGAAGGCTGAGCGTAGGCGACGTCGACCACAGCCAGTTGGACGTTCAGGCCGACGCCGCGATGCCGGCCGGATCCGTTCTGCGAACGCAATTCCAACAGTTCGGCGCGTTCGAAAGCGTGCAGTTTTTCCTCAAGGCCTACATCTCGCACGGCATGCTCTATCGTTACCAGGCACGCTTTGAGAAGCGGACGCTTCTGCTCACGTGCGTGGTAAACAAGGACGGAAAGTTCTCCGTCTTTGGCCTTAGTTAATTATTGCACTCCGGCCGCATGCAGCATCTGCAGCACGCGGTCAACGGGAAGTCCGTAGACGGTAACGCCGCCCTTTCCGGTCATGGTCTTGGCGCTGAAAAGCGCATCGTAGATTGCCGACTCCGTCGCCTCTGCGGTTGCGCGGTACAAACCGTTGAGAACGGAACTGTCTTCGACAATCGGCACCGCCGGCGCATTAATGCGAAAGTCTGCGGTCCGATCGAAGGTGTAGGCCGTACTAAAGGCCACAAAGAGATCGCCGCTGCCGACATCGCTCGTAAGCCCCGTCCGGGACATACCCATTCCCGCGCGCAGCGCAATCGCATGCAACTGCCGCGAATCCAGCGGCGCGTTCGTGGCTATCACTATTACGATGCTTCCCGACGCCATGCGTCCGTGCAGCGTCAAACTCTTCGGAAACGTCATTCTGTATTCGCCGCGCAAAGCTTCGCCCACGCGCACTCCGTCGATCGTCAACTGTTCGCGCGTCGACCCGGTGTTGTCGTTGACGAGTACGCCCACCGTGTATCCGCCAAGTTCCTTCGGCAGCACGCGCGATGCGGATCCGATGCCGGCTTTGAACCCAAAGGCTTTCATGCCGGTCCCGGCGCCGACACTCCCGCGTAAGAACTGCCCGGTTCGCGCTGAATCGAGCAGATCGACGACGTCTTGCGCACCGACCGCGCGAGCTTGGATATCGTCGAGCAGTTGATCGTCGCACTCCACAACAACCGGCAGCGGCACGTCGTCGTGCACGCCGATTTGCGGATGCTGTTTGATCATCCAGCTAATGACGCCGTCGTCGGCGCGGCCGATGTCGAGCGTGTCGGTTAGGACGATTGGCGTCTCGAGATAACCCGACTCGTTGATCCAATGCGCGCCCGTCATCTCGCCGTTTCCGTTAAAGGCCAGCGCGTACGCGGAGACTTTGTGGTTCCAAGGATCGGCGTTGGGCAAGATCGCCGTCGCGCCGGTGCGGATCGAGGCGCCTTCGACTCTTGTCACATTGCCGACGGCAACGCCCGCTACGTCGGTGATGCCGTCGAGCGGTCCGGACGGGTAAAAGCCTACACGGAAGGGGAGCGCCGCTGAGGCGGTCGCTTGCGCGCAAAACAGGCACAGCAGGGCAAAGACGGCGAATCTCATCGTCCACGTTTTAGCCCGAATCACACTTTCTGCCCTGCAGGGAGCACCATCATTCTCACCGTTTCCGAAACCATCAAGGCCGCCCGGGTCTATGAAAATCTGTCTACTGCCGAACTGATCGAACACGCGCTTCGCCGTGGCGAAGGAGTGCTCGGCAGCGACGGCCAGCTGATCGTCGACACGCGGCCACATACCGGCCGCTCGCCCAAAGACAAGTTTTTCGTACGCGAAGGTTCGAGCGAAAAGCACATCGACTGGGGCGAAACAAACCGCGGTGTCGAGCCGGCGGTTTTTGACGCGCTGTGGGATCGCGTCGCGGCTTATCTTTCGGAGCGTGAGATCTATTCGCTAGACTGCTTTGTCGGAGCCGATGAACGCTATCGCCTCCCCGTGCGAATCATCACCGAAATGGCGTGGCACAATCTCTTCGCGCGCGATCTCTTTATCGTACCCGATGATGCGCCGAAAGATTTCAAGCCCGAATTCACCGTTGTCGATGCCGCGTTGTTCGCGGCCGATCCGCAGCGCGACGGAACAAACTCGCCGACCTTCATCTTGGTGAATTTTGCAAAGCGCGTCGTGTTGATCGGCGGGACGAAATATGCCGGCGAGATCAAAAAATCGGTCTTCACGGTCATGAACTATCTTCTTCCGCTGCGTAACGTTCTGCCGATGCATTCGTCGGCTAACGCGGGTAAAGATGACGTCGCCGTATTTTTCGGCCTCTCGGGAACAGGCAAGACCACGCTCTCCGCAGATTCACACCGTCCGCTGATTGGCGACGACGAGCACGACTGTTCCGACACCGGTGTTTTCAATTTCGAGGGTGGCTGTTATGCAAAGGGCATCCGCCTCTCGCAGAGCGCAGTGCCGGAGATCTGTGCTGCACCGCACC
>JAAXMC010000092.1 GCA_013036315.1 Vulcanimicrobiota bacterium | reverse complement strand
CAGCGCGATAACGGATCGGGCCAGCAAGTCGTGATGTGAAAGAAAGCCGCCTAAGTACAGCCAGATCGTCGCGCCATAGGCCAGGACGGCCCACACCGGCCGGTACCAGCCGTAGAAGCCCAAGAGCAGCAAGAAGATCGAAGGCACCGCCAGCGCCGCTATGCCGACGAGAACGGGGCTATTTCCGTGATAGAGCGGGATCGGCGCGGCGCGGCCGAGCTTAAATCCGCGGGCGCCTATATCGCTCGCGATCTCGCGCACCATTTCGACGTTGGTTTTTTCGATCGAGAGGCCGCTGTACCGATGGGCGAATGGCCGCAAGTAAACAACGCGCACGTTTCGCTCGCGCACGCCCAGTTCGTAGCGCGCGACGATCTCCGGCAAGGTGAGCTTGTCGAGTTCCACCTTGTTGATCGCTTCCACGCGCGCCGTGCGGCCCGGAATCAGCGCGGCCAACTCCGCGCTGCCCTTTTGCACTTGACTCGCGTCATAGGTTTCGATCTCGCCGAAGTTCAGCGCGCGGTAGCGCCTCTCGAGAAAAAGGTGCGCCATGTCCTTGATGTGATCGGGAAATCCCATCACCTGATTGCGCAATCCGAAGAAGATGACGGTCGCCAAACGGTTGCCGGCGCCCGCGTAGGTAAATTCGCGTTCGATCTGCGGCAAAGCAAACCGTTCGTCGTTTTGAAAACGCGGATCGATCAACAGGTCCAGATGGCGTGCCAACGCGACCTGATCCGATGGAATGCCGAGCCCGGTGGTGTTGAAGTAATCGATCTGCGAGCGCAGCGCGATGACGTACGGTTTGACCGCGTGCAAAATCCGGATGCTCTTCGTTTCAAAATGCAGCGGCAGCTGCAGACGATAGCGCGCGTAAGTCGGATCGTCGTAGACCAGCAAGTAGACTTCATCCGCACGCACTTTTTTTGCGCGCACCAGCGCGAGCAGGGTCGGATCCGAAACGCCGCCCAATTGCGCCTGCCCCAACAGCGTGGCCCCGGCGAGTGCGATGGCGTTATTCGAGCTGCCGACGTTGGCGCCCAGCTCTTCGGTCAGCGCGAGCGACGTCAAGCCGGCGCGCCGCATCTCCACCAAAAAGTCGGCGGGATTGTAATCGTACGATCGCGCGAGTGACAGAAAATCGTTGTAATCCATCGTCAGCTCGACGCGGCGCGTCGCGCCTTCGACGCGCACGCGTTCGAACGCCACGACCGCGCACGCCAGCAGACCAATCAAAAGGACAAAAGCCGCAAAGCGCGTTCGCGGATCGAGGCGGTTCACGCTTGCGCGCATTCGCTTCAAAAAACAGGAAGGCCCGCCAGAAGCGAGCCCTCACTGTCGTCGCGTATGCGGTTGCCCGCATACCGGGTGTGGGCGACGCTTTGTTGATTCTGCACCGGCGGGGCCCACTGCCCGCGCGGGAGAGGATTCACGATTCCGCGTCTCCGGCATCCCCCCTGCCGTCATCCACAGAAATTTTTGGGCTCTTAGTCCCGCCAGTGCGGCTTGCGCCGCTCGAGAAAGGCCGCCATGCCCTCCTGGGCATCGGCAGCGAGCGCATTCATAGTCATCACTTCTTTTGCGTAGCCGTACGCATCGTGCTGTTCCAAGCCGTCCTGTGCGTAAAAGGCATTCTTTCCCAAGGCAACGACCGTCCGGCTCGACTCGGCAATTTTCTTCGCGAGCGCCAGCGTTTCGGCACGCAGCCGGTCCGGCGCAACCGCCCGGTTCACGAGTCCCCACTCCGCCGCGGTGGCCGCGTCGATAAAATCGCCGGTCAGCAGCATTTCCATCGCGCGCTTGCGGCCGATTGCGCGCGTAAGCGCAACCATCGGCGTGGTGCAAAAAAGGCCGATGCGCACGCCCGGCGTCGCAAACTTCGCTTCGGTAGACGCAATCGCCAGATCGCAGGCGGCCACGAGCTGGCAGCCGGCCGCGGTCGCGATCGTCGCAACCTCCGCAATCACGGGTTGCGGAATGCGCGCAATCGCCTCCATCAGCTCCACGCAGACGTCGAAAATCTCGCGATAGGCTGCCGCGTCGCGGTCGCGCAGCTCGCTCAGATCGTGGCCGGCGCTAAAGGCCGGGCCGTCGCCGCATAAAATGACGGCGCGCACTTGCGGATTCTCGCCGATCGCCGTAAACGCGCGCAGCAGTTCGCGCATCACCTCGAGCGAAAGCGCATTGCGCTTCTCGGGGCGGCGCATGGTGACGATCGCGATGCCGTCCGCGATCTCGGTCGTTATGAACTCTTTTGCTTGCAGCATAATTTTAAATGGGCGATGACGGGCTCGAACCGCCGGCATCTTGCGTGTAAAGCAAGCGCTCTACCACTGAGCTAATCGCCCGCGACCCTAGCTTGTCCACGACGGCGCGCGGTGCCTCCAACCGGGAGCGGAGATCACCGGGCGCGGCGGAAGCACTCGCCATGATCGACGCGATAACGTTACCCAAGGCCGAGCTTCACGTACATATCGAGGGGACCTTCGAGCCTGAACTCATCTTCTCGATAGCTGAGCGCAATCGCATCAAACTGCCCTTTCCCGACGTCGCCGAGCTGCGAGCCGCGTACAAGTTTACCGACCTTGAATCGTTCCTCAAGGTGTATTACCAGGGCATTTCCGTGCTGCGCGTCGAGCAGGATTACTACGATTTAACCACGGCCTATCTGCACAAGGCGAAGTCGCAGGGCGTGCGCCATGCCGAAATTTTCTTCGACCCGCAAACCCACACCGGTCGCGGCATACCTTTTCAAACCGTGATCGACGGGATTTGGTCGGCACTACAAGACGGCAAGCGCAACGCCGGCATCACGTCGCATCTCATCATGTGTTTTCGCGAAGTCTCGGTGGAAGCGGCGATGGCGACGTACGAAAGCGCGCTGCCCTTCCAAGATCGCATCATCGCCGTCGGCCTGGCTTCGGCCGAAGTCGACAACCCGCCGTCGAGATTTCAATCCGTCTTCGATCGCGCTCGCGCGCAAGGTTTTCTCACTGTCGCGCATGCGGGTCAAGAGGGACCGCCCGAGTACGTCTGGGAGGCGCTAGATGTGCTAAAAGTCTCGCGAATCGACCACGGCGTGCGCAGCATGGAGGATCCGGTGCTCGTCGATCGGCTACGCCGCGAGCACGTGCCGCTTACCGTCTGTCCGATTTCGAATACGCGGCTGCACGTCGTGCCTTCGCTGACGGCGCATCCACTCAAACGTATGCTCGAGGCGGGTCTGACCGTGACGTGCAACTCCGACGATCCGGGATACTTCGGCGCGTATATCGCCGATAATTATCAGCAGGCTGCGGCTGCTCTTGCGCTCACCGGCGACGACTTGGTTGCGCTGGCGCGCAACTCGTTCGTCGCGTCCTTCATTGACGAGGCCACGCGCGACGGCTATCTCGCGGAACTCGACGCGGCCGTCCGTTCTAGTTAAAAGCCGCTATCTTCTTGGTAAGAATCGTAATGGCGGCTTGCAGTTGCGCATCGTTGGTTGTGTCGCCGAAGCGCGCATTCTGGTTTTCCGTGACCGCGAAGTCCGGCTCGATGCCTTTAAGGTTGATGTCGCGGTTTTTCGGCGTAAGATAGTGTGCGGTCGTAATCTTGATCGCCGCGCCGTCAGGTAACTGCGTGAGCGACTGCATCACGCCTTTCCCAAACGTTTTTTCGCCGACCAGCACGCCGATGCCGTCGTCCTGTAATGCGCCGGCCGTAATTTCGGAAGCCGACGCGGTGTAGCGGTTCACGAGAATCGTCATCGGTTTGGGCGGCAGCGCGTCCTGCGGAGCCTGGACCGTGTAAACGTGCGACCCGCGCTCTTCGACCGTCAGCAGCGGATCGTTGTTGATGAATTTCGAGCTGATGTCGAGCGCGGAGTTCACGTAGCCGCCGCCGTTGTTGCGCAAATCGAGCACGTAGCCGCGCACGCCTTGCGTTTCCAACCGGTTGAGCGCCATCGCGAATTGGTCCGGCGTGTCGCGCCCAAATGTGAGAACCGCTATGTAGCCGATCTTCTCCGCCAGCATTTTGTAGATGACGGTCGGCGGCTGCACGTCGGTGCGCGTCACCGCGAGCGTGCCGAGCGGCTTGCCGTCACGCTGCAATTGCAGGCGCACGACCGTGCCGGCTTCGCCGCGCAGCAGTTTCACCGCGTCTGCTTGGTTCAGGCCTTTGGTCGAGGTGCCGTTGACGCTCAGGAAATCGTCGCCGGACATGATTCCCGCGCGATCCGCGGGCGTTCCCGGCACGACATAAAACGCGCGCACGTATTTCGTCGAGGGGTCCGGTTCAATCAACACGCCGATGCCCGAGATTTTCTGCGGGTCGAGAGCCTGGTTAAACTTTTGGAACTCGTCGGGCGTGAAGAATGCCGTGTATTGATCGCCCAATGCGCCGGCCATCCCGCGGATGGCGGTGTACGTGAGGATTGTCTCCGGCTCGTGGGTTGCGCTCTCCACGCGTACGATTTCTGCCGCAATCTGCGCGACGTTGTCGCCGGCGGCAGCGCGAGCGTGCATGACCGGCAGCGAAAGCGTCGCGCCGCGACGCTGCAGCTCGGCGGCCAGCGCCTGCCGCGCGCCGTCGAGGACCGCTTGCACGTCTACCTTAGAATAGTAGGTCGTCGTGAGCAGCTCGTAGCTCTGCAGCAGGTCGCCCGAGGCGAGCCCCTGCTGGGCGGCCGGCAACGCGGCCGGTACTGCGAAAAGGATGGCTGCGACAAAGGCCGCGCGCCGAAAAAGCACGTGTTCCATGTAGCCTTTAACGTTCGACGGGCCCGGAGAGTTTGCATGGCAAGCGAGCTTGGGGCGCTTCGTAAGGTTAGCGTAAACGCGCGATGGTCTCCAGGGCCTCGCGCTCGATCGATGAGACGTACCGGCTCGTCGCCTCGCGGGCGGGGCCGTCGAAAGCGACCCGGCCCCCGTCCAGCCAGATGGCGCGGTCGCACGACTGCCGGATGAACTCCAGCTCGTGCGACACGACTATGACCGTAACGTGGTCCTGCCAAAACTGGTCGATTCGCCGGCGGCACTTCTGCTTGAAATGTTCGTCGCCGATCGACAGAACTTCGTCGAGAATGAGGATATCGGGCTCTACGTCGGTCGCAATCGCGAATCCAAGCCGCCCCGCCATTCCTGAAGACAATACTTTTACAGGAACGGAGCCGTAGTCTTGAAGCTCGGCAAACTGCAAAACGCTCGTTACCTTTTCGAGCATCGCTTTGCGCGACGAGCCGAGCAGCACGCCGTACAGCAGTATGTTCTCGATCACGGGCAGCTCGGGATCGAACCCTGCGCCCAGTTCCAACAGGGGCACGATATTGCCGGTCGCTGTGACTTGCCCGCTCGTCGGATGCAATATTCCGCAGATCGTCTTGAGGAGGGTTGACTTGCCGGCGCCGTTAGCACCGATCAGCCCGACTTTTTCACCGCGCTGAATCTCGACGTTTATGTCGGCAAGGACGAGCTTCCGCGTCTGCTTCTGGTGGCGCCCCTCAAGAATGGAGAAAACCTGATTCTTAAGATCGTAAGCGTACTCGTCTTTCATCCAGCGCAGCAGCGAGACGTCTTGCAGCGCTACGACGGCTCCGGGCATCAAACGAAATCCATGAACTTGCGGCGGTTGGCTGCAAACACGAGCCAGCCCAGTGCCAACACGATAAGCGCCTCAAGCAACGCAATGCCGATCAGCCGCAAATCGGGCGTCGCGCGATCGAGCGCGATCTGCCGTAAGCTTTGGATCACAGGATAGAGCGGATTCAGCCACAAGAACGCGCGGATCTGTTCGGGAACGATGGCCACCGGATAAAAAATCGGAACCGTCAGCCACAGCAAAAACGTCACCAGCTCGTAGAGATATGGGATGTCGCGAAAAAAGACGTAGAGCGAACTGACGAAAAACGCGACGCCCATGCTCAGGATGATAACCGCCGCGATCGGCAGCGGCAGCAGCAACAGGTGGTACGGATTGCGAGCGATGAGAATCGTGATGACTGCCAGTGCGGGCAAATTGCCGGCGACGAGTTGAAACGTATGCGCCGCAACCATGGAGACCGGAAAAATCGCGGGGGGCAGTTTTATCTTGTTGAGCAGCATGCCGCCCGAAACGACCGAGGGTAACGCCTGCGCGGTCGCCGCCGAAAAAAAATTCACCGCCACGAGGCCGATGAATACCGCGAGCGCATAGCGCAGCGCCGACCCCTGGTAATATCGCGCAAAAGTCGCGTTGAAGATCGCGGAATAGACCGCCGTCATAATGATTGGATTCAGCAGCGACCAATAGATCCCGAGCACCGACCCGCGATACCGCACTTTGAGATTGCGCCACGTGAGGATCGCAACGAGTTCATAAAACCGCGTTCCGACAGTTCCGGAAGGGTTTCCAACCATAAATAGTAGATTCTCTGCGCTATGTTCTTTTTCCGCGCCTCCGCCTTGATCTCACTGGCACTGCTCGCCGCCTGCGCATCCAATCCTAGTACGCCATCGGCTTCGGCAACAAAGACCGGACCGCTCGCCGGTAAAGTTCCCGACATCGTTGACGATACGAGCGATCTCGGTTTGGGCAAAGGCTGGTACCTCTACGAAACATTCGGCGGACAATCGTTCCGCTGGGTGGACAACAATGCCCAGATCGTCGTGAAGAATCCACGCACGAACCTCAAGGACGTAGCACTCGAACTCGAAGCGGGTCCGAGTCTCGGCACCAAAAATTTCAAGCTGCAAATCCTCGAAAACGGAAAACCCGTTCAAACGATTGCAGTGGCCGGACATCAACGCGTCGTTGCGGTCGTCCCGGTGCGGCCGGGAGCGTCGACGACGTTCGCGCTGCGCGTCAACGGCGGCGGCAAGCGCATTTCGGATCCGCGGATTCTCAACTTCCGGGTATTTAGCGTCGCGGACGCGGACATCGTCGACCCCCACAGCGGCGTCACGCTCGGCGGCAACTGGGACGTCGTCGAACGGTATGCGGGCAGCACGTTCCGCTGGGTAGACAACGACGCGGCGTTTACGGTTACGTCGAACGGCTCCAAGCAGCAAAAAGTCCACATCGTAACGCTGCCCGGTCCCGGACTGGGCGGACATCAGCTGGCGATCAGCGTGCGCAACGCTTCCGGAGCGACGGTTGCAACGGTGATTCCGAACAAGAAGGGCGATGCGACGTTCGCCGTGCCGGTGAAAGCCGGGGCGAATACTTTCACGTTGCACGTATCGAACGGCGGCCAGAAAACCGGCAGCGATCCGCGCATTCTTAATTTTAGAGTGTTCTTACTGGCCCCCGGGTAGCTGATAGCGCTCGCTATAGCCCACGTTGTCGACGATATAACAGAGCCGCCGGCTGTCGGCGCCATCCGGTTCGAAGTGACGCGCGGCCTCGATCGTAAAGGATAGCGTCGCATCCCACCGGTCTTCGGGAACGGGAATGTCCAGCGTGAACGTTCCGGCGCCAAAGCTTTCGCGCGCAAAGATCGTTCGCCCATTTCGCACGACGATCGATTGACGATCGAGCGGCCCCGGCGGTAGCGTTACGGTCAGCTCGATATAACGTCCGTCGCACGGCGGCAACATATACTGCACGCGCGTGGACGCCCAGCCATCCGAATAGATTCCCTGCGAGTGCACGGCGAACTTTCCGATGAGTTGATGCGAGACTCGGATAACGCCGCGCTGCAGCTTGCGCGCCAGACGCGGCCACCATCCAAAGAGCGCACCAACGCGGCGGGAAACGATCTTCTCGTATGTATCCAGGCCGTAAATAACGTATGCGGGCGGATAGCGGTACGAACTGTGCATGCGCAGGATCCGCGCGATCTCTTTGAACCGCTGCGCGCCGCCGGCGGATGTTTTGGCTTCCGGATACTCGCGCAAGCATCCCATGAACTGCGGGATGTATCCCATGAAGTAGCGTTTGCCGGTGCGCATCAGGATCTCCCAATCGAGACCGTAATGCAGATCCAGAACGAAGAAACCGATCGTGTCGAAAACCGAACGCCGCCAAAAAACGGTTTGCTGCAAGATGTAATCCGAGACGTTCACGAGCCTCCAAAGATTGTAGGGCTCGGTCACCTCAAAACGCGCGATGACGTTTCCGTCGGAATCTATTCGGTAGCCCTCGCCGTAGACGGCGCCAAGCTCGGGGTTTTCGGCGAGCGCCGCAACCGCCGCGCTCACGGCGCCGGGCAAGAATACATCGTCCGAATTGAGGTACGCGACGATCGAGCCGCGCGCCATTCGAAAGCCCTTGTTGATTGCATCGGCTTGTCCGCGATCTTTTTCGGAAATGAACGTCAGGCGATCGCTGTATGGCGCCACCACACCGCTGGTTCCATCGGTCGAAGCGCCATCCATGATAATGTACTCGATGTTCGGATAGTCTTGCGAGAGGACACTCTCGATCGTTGCCCGGATGAATCTCGCTTGGTTGAACGACGGCGTGACGACCGTGACCAGCGGCGCCTCGAGTTCAATCATGCCGGGCGAGAGCGCTCCCGATCGCGCGGTGCGCCAGCCAATCCTTGAAGAAGCTACCGGGATGCCGGCGATTGATCCAACTGCCGATCGCCAAGCACAGCAATGCGCTGACGAACGTACTTCCCGGTTTGGTAAAAAACTGGTCCTTGCGCTCAACGAGATAGCTCGCGTATCCCTGCACCCATTCGTAGGGAACGTAGCCGAAATGCTTCAGGAGCATCGAGAACACTTCACGGTAGAATGCCCGGCGGTCCGAAACAGATTTGCTGCCGCCGTGCACGCGTGACTTCGCGAGGAACCGCTCGATCCTCAAGAAATCTCCGGCGGCTGACAAGCGAATCCACAGATCGTAATCAAGCACATAATGAAGCGCCGGATTCAGCGCTCCGGCACGCTCGAAGGCCTCCCGCCGCACGAACGCAGCCGGCTGACAGATGTAACAATTTCGCTGGAGCGCATCGCGATCGAAATCGCGCGTGGGATACGGTGCGAGCGTCGTTCCGTCTTCCGCAACGTGAAAGGCGTTTCCGTAAACGACGGCTATCTGCGCATGAGCCGTTATGTGCCGTACGGCCTCCGAAACAGCGCCGGGAAGATACGCGTCATCGGCGTTCAGAAATGCGACGATCTCGCCGGCGGCGCTGACCAAACCGCGGTTGATCGCTTGGCCTTGGCCAGAGTCGGGTGCAGAGTGTATGTGCGCAACTCGGCCGCGGTAACGCTCGAGTATGACCGGCGTTTCGTCGGTCGAGCCGCCATCCATGATGATATATTCGATATTCGGATAGTCTTGGGTGAGAACGCTTTCAATGCACTCCGCCAAAAATGGAGCGTTATTGTAGGAGGGCGTGACGATGCTTACGAGCGGCAGCGAGAAATCGGTCAACTCTCGTCTGTTCGTTCCTTCAGCAAGGAAGTCACTTCCGCGAGCATCATCGCGCGCCGGTCCGACTCAGCCGTCACCGCGCGAAGTCCTTCGTCGGTTTCCTTGAGAGCAACCAGACGCTCTTCGGCCACTCGCTCGAGTTGGGCGATTCTCCGCTCGCGATCTTCGACCGCGGCACTGAGCTCCACGATCAGTGCTTCGCGCTCCGCCGCGACCTCGAGAATCTTTTGCGCGTTCTTCTCGCGCTCGCCCAATACGGCATTGAGTTCGAAAATGATCTTTTCGCGTTCCTGTGCGGTCGCGTGCATCTCTTGAAAGTTCTTGGCATCCGTTTCGAGCACGCGCACACGCTCGTCTTGCTTCTCGAGCGCTCTGGAGAGCTCTTCGACCTTCTGTCCGCGCAGGTCGGCGGCTTCTTGCAAAGACGTGGCGCGCCGGTCGGTCTCCTCCATGGCCGCGCGCAGCTCCTGAATAATTGCCTCGCGCTCCTGGGCGGTTTTCTGTATATCTTGCAGCGACGTTAACGCTGCTTCTTGCTCCTGCAACTTCTCACCGCGGTTATCGGCGGCTTCTTGCAAAGACGTGGCGCGCCGGTCCGTTTCTTCAAGTGCCGCTGAAAGCTCGACAATGACTTTTTCGCGTTCTTCCGCGGCTTGCGCTACCGCCTGCTCGTCGCCGCTGCGCGCCGTAAGCGCGTTTAGGCGGCCTTCGCGCTCCTCAACGGCGGCGGTGAGCTGGGTGGCGGTGTCTTGCAGCCGTTTCGCGTGGGCGTCGCGTTCCTCTAGCGCAGCTTGAAGCTCGCCGATAATTCTGTCGCGTTCTTCAAGGTTCCGGCGCGCCGACTCCGCGCTTCGCTCGAGCTCTTCGAGACGGTGAGTCTCGTGCATGGCGCGCGCCAATGCGTCTTTTGTTTCCCGCAGCGCCTCGAGGCGCTCGTCCGCGGCGGCCTGCAGGTCTTTCGCCTTACGTTGAGCCTCGATAAGCTCGTGCTTGCTTTGTTCCAACGCCTCCAAGCGCGCCGCACGATCTGCTTGCAGAGCGCGGTACCGCTTGGTCGCATCGGCGATTACTGCTTGCTCGTCCGCGGAAACTGTGTTCAACTCAATGACCTGCGGCTGCGAACTCCCTTTGCCCTTCAGCACGCGCTTCAAAGCCGAAAATACATCGTCCGCCGGCACGCTCTCGACACAAACGCCGCGACCGAACGTGCAATCCCAATAGCATTCGAAACACGGGAGCGGATGTACGACGCCGACGCTGCCCGGACTCCAAGGCGCATACATCGGCCAAGTGCCACCGCCGTAAACGGTAACCCCGGGGACGCCGAAAGCAGCCGCTACATGTGCTAAGCCGGTGTCGTTGCCGAAATAGGCGCGAGCTTTTGAAAGCAGAGCCGCAGTGGTAGGTATATCGGCCGGCTCTCCGATGAATGACGCGGTTCGGATCCCGAGCTGCCGCAATGCGTGTGCATACTCTTGGATCTCCGTTGCCTCATGTTTATCACCCAACAGCAAGATCGGAAGCTCTGATTTCTTTCCTATCCGCGTGAGAACTTGGGTATACCGTTCGAGCGGCCAGCGCTTTTCCGGAGTCAGCGGCGAAGAAACCGGAAAGCACGCTAGGTAGCCGTCTTCGGGGAGCTCAGCGGATGCGAGGATTGCTGCGGCGCGCTGCGAGGCGGCGTCCGGGAGCCGAAGCTCGGTTGTCTCACGGGGAGAAACGTTCAAATGCTGTAATAACGCGCGGTACCGATCGCGTTCGTGCACTCCGGCTTCAACCTGAACGTATTCGAAATCCGCTTCCCGAAGCCCGAGCGGTATCAGAAGTTCCCTCGCGAGTAAAGGCGGCCGCGCCTGCGAAGCCATGACGGCCCGCCGCGGCTGCAGCTTGGCGGCGACGATCCAGCTTAACCACGGCGGGCGTAAACCGCCGCCGATGTACAGGTCCGATTTATCGGAGGGCAGCGCATCCAACATGCGCCGGACGTCGGAAATCAGTTCCGGGCTCAGTTGATCGTGCGGATAGGGATCGATCCCTAAAGGAAGGACGACATCCGGCGGAGTCGCGTAAAGATCGAAAACCGCAGCATTACCGGCGCGACAAGCCAGCGTAATCGTTGCGCCGGGATATGCAGCACGCAACGCCGCATACGGCTCGCTGAAAAGGACGAGATCCCCCAGGCCGCCCAGGTGAAGAACAAAGATGCTGCCGGGGCTGTTTATGCGCTTATCGCGGCGATTTGATTCTTGTACCACTCGATCGTCTCGCTGAGGCCGGCTCGCAGCGGCGTCTTCGCGCGGAACCCAAAGTTTTTCTCCGCGCGCGTAGTGTCAAGGTTGCGACGCGGCTGACCATTCGGCTTCGACGTGTCCCAGAGAATCTCGCCCTCGTAATTGCAAATCTCCGCAATCAATGCCGCGAGATCTTTGATCGAAGTTTCCTCGCCGCTTCCCAAATTTACGGGCTCGCCTGAATCATACTGCTGCGCGGCTTTCACGATACCATCCGCAGCGTCTTTGACGTAGAGGAATTCGCGCGTGGGCGAGCCGTCACCCCAGCAGACGACTTTGCGCTGCTTTTTCTCGGCCGCTTCGAGCATGTTGCGAATCATGGCGGGAATAACGTGCGAGGAATCCGGATCGAAATTATCCAGCGGTCCATAAATATTGCCCGGAAGCAGGTAGATGCTATTCATGCCATACTGCTCGCGATACGCTTGGCATTGCACGAGCAAAATTTTCTTCGCGAGCCCGTAAGGCGCGTTCGTTACTTCCGGATAACCGTCCCAAAAATTCTCTTCGCGAAATGGAAGCGGCAGGATATTGGGATACGAGCAGACGGTTCCGACAACGATCGTCTTCTCGACGTCGGCGCGCCGTGCGTACTCGAGGAGCTGAATCCCCATGATCGCGTTCGCGTAAAAAAAGCGCCCCGGATGCTCCCGGTTTGCGCCGATCCCGCCGACGACCGCGGCCAGATGAAAGAGTATTTCCGGCCGAGCGTCCTTGAAGAGTTTCCGCACTGCAGCTTCGGACGTGAGGTCGTAATCTTCGTGCTTGACAACGAAAAGATCGGTGCAGCCATCAGCGCGAAGCGCCTGCACTAAAAAGGAGCCCAAAAAACCGGCCCCACCCGTGATGCAGATTCTTTTTGAGCGGAGGTCGGTTGCCCGTTTTCCGTTCATCTTGCCTTGACCGCCAAATGTCTTCAATCGCGGTTTTCGCTATCTTAACATTAAAGGCCGCACTCAATCAAACTATCGGCAGCTTGCATCCACTATTCCAGAAGCCTCCGGTAATTTGATTCTACTTGAGCCCACGAGCAAGCAGCTTTAATGAAATCCATACCCTGAGCGCCCAATTTCTTACGAACCGGCTCATCTAATATGCCCAGCGCAGCCTCGAATTCGTCATAACTTGCATACCAGAGACCGGCACCCGATCGCCTGCATTGGCCTACAAGAGCCGCCGAATGAGCGTTCACAAGTGCCGCTTTCCCAACCGACCAAGCTTCCAATACGGCTAAGGACAAGCTTTCATAGGAAGACGGCATGGCAAGCAGGTCGCAGGCTGCCAGCGCGTTCCATTTCGTTTGTTCGTCCACCGGTCCGACCACGAGAACGTTCTCATCCGGGGGGAGGGTCATAAAGCGATCGCCGATCAGGACGAGCTTTGAGGGAGCCGCATGGTCCCGGCGAAACCGCACAAAATCTTCAACCAGGACGCCGCATCCTTTCGACGCATCGATCCGCCCGAGGTACAGCACAAAAGGTTCCTGTAAGTTGTGCTGCGCGCGGAATGATTCGGCGTCCGTATAAGCGGGCGCTTCGATGCCGCATCCGATGACCGGACCGTCGATCGCGCTTCGCTCAAAACGCATCCGGACAAAATCATGCTCTTCGGGAGTGTTGAAGATCGTGCAGACAGGCCGCTTAAAGAACTCGTCCCAGATGCGCATCTGCAGCGGCCATTCATCGTGCGCTAACGGAACGAGAAACGCTTTTTCTTGGACCAGCGGCAGCAGCTCGTATGCCGTGGCGTAGATGTAGCTAAAGAAAAAGAACGCATCAAAGCGAAACCTGTGGAGCTTTACGTATTGCGTCAGGTCCGACGAGATTGGGCCTTCTTCACGCACCCATTGTTCTTGCAGTGCGATGGTCGCGCGCCGAGGATCGAATCGGATCGATTCCGAGAGCCGGTTGAAACGATGGACGTCGCGAGGATGGTCGACGCGGAATCGCTGAATGTGCACACCACGTTCGTAGTCGTGGCCCTCCGGGTAAGCGTTCGCCCAGGTCATGTAATCTCGAGCGCAGGTCGTTAAGATATCGATATCCCAGACGGAACCGAGGCGCTCCGCCAACTGCAGACAGAGCGACTCCGCTCCGCCGAATATCTCTGCGCCGCATCTTTGGACAACGAACCCGACCTTAGGCTTGGGCAATTATCCTCGCGCGGCGATATGCGATGCGGAACGATCGAGATCTAATGCCGCTCTATACCGTTCGAGCACGCGCGCGGCCGTGCCGTTGACGACGTAGTACTGCCGGCCTCGCTCGCCGAGTTCTCGCAACTGCTCCTCGCCGGCGCGTTCGATCGAAGAGAAGACCTCGATCCACTCGTGGATCGACGAAGCGACCCAGCCGCCGCCGCATTCCGAAACTGCCGCCGATGTCGGCTCGCACTTTGCGTTGACGGCTACCGGCCTTCCATAGCTCCAAGCTTCCATCACCGTTCGGGAAAAGCTTTCGTTCATGCTCGGCTGCACGAGCGCCAGGCACGTGCTCAGCAGCCCGCGTTTATGCGCATCACTGACCGCGCCTAGCGAGACGATACCCGGGCCTGCCGGAACCTGCATCGTACCGTTTCCCGCGAGTACAAGCTGCAAGCGTGAAGCCGGCCGGTAGCGACGGTAGTCCGAGAACGCTTGTGCGACGGCATGGACGTTCTTAGTCGCATCCGTGCGCCCCACGTATAATATGAAAGGCGCCCGCGGGATCGCGTGCCGCCCTTCGCGTTTTAGCGAACTGCCCGGCTCATCGACCCAATGTCCTACGATAAAACTCTTCGATGCGATCGCCGGACCATACAGCCGCTGCGCCAGCGCAAGCTCCGCCTTACTGTTGAAGAGCAGTCCCTTCGCCGCTTGAAACGTTTTCTTGACTTGCGGCAAATACGCGTAGGCTTCGTCGTGCAGGCATGGCTGGAGATAGGCGCGATCGGCTACGAGCTCGACCCCGTTGAGAATGGGCCCGTACAAGTATGGCGTGAAAATAACGGCCTTGTAACCGCGGCCCCAGTCAGCCAGATACTTCAGCAAATCCGGTGAGGCGATATTTTCGGCGCAAAATGCCGAGGCAATCGTCTCCGGAATGCACTGCGGGTGAATCCTTAGCCAATCCGGCGGCTGGCTCAAGAGAAATCCATTCGCGCGATTGAACGTTTCGGTATCGCGGGCACAAACGCCGAAACGGCGGATCGTAACGTTCCGTACGCGTTCCGTTCCTTCATCGTAATGATTCTTAGACCAGTCGTCTTCGAACGATCGGGAACAGGTCGTTAAGACGTCGATGCCTTCGGCGGGCGCGAACAGCTCACGCACGAGTTGCGTGGAAAGAATCTGCGATCCGCCGGTGCCGTCTTCACCGAACCACGGCGTGACGAGCGCAACACGTCTTTCATTCCGCATTGTGCCGCTCGATTCGTTCTAAGCGCTCTTCGAGGTGGCGCAGTTCGCTCTGCTGCGCGGCTACCAAGCCGTGCAATTCTTTTGTGATTTGCAGCTGCTGGCGAATCGCCTCGGTCAGCGCGAAATTGACGTGGCGCTGATCGTTGAAGATGAACGCGAACAGCCGCAAGAATACGCGCCGCAACGAGGCGCTTACATTGAACGGAAATACCCAAAGGCGGGGCGGCCACGCCGTTCGAATTTGCGACATCTTGCGAGCGTTGTGCAGTAACGCTTCGACGCTGTCGGCATCGAGATCTGAAGCGTAAAGATATGTTCTTTCGACGTCGCGAACGGCAGCGCCGGAGTCACTTTCTTCTCGCCGCAAGACGCGATCGTGCACTTGCGCCATGAGATCGTTGACGTCGAGGTCTGAATTATCGCGCACGGTGACCGAATTTTCTGTAATGCGAGGTCGAAACCTTGCCGTCCCGAAGCACGTGGCATGCAATTCGGCCCTGTTTTGCCGGCAGTTTCAACAGCGCCAAGACTGGACGCTACGAGCGCGGTCGTCTATATCGCATTTTTTGCCGTCGTTGTATACGCCACATATCGGCGGCCCGCCGCAGGGGTTCTCGCGCTGATCTTTTGCGATCCGTTTGCTTTCTCTCGTTCGATTGGATTCACCACACTAACGCTTTCAAAAGTTGCGTTACTCGCGATCGTTATCGGTTTTTTGCTTCGCAGAATGTCACTGCCGGCCGTTCTGCTGACGCGGCCTGTACGAAGCCTACTCTTATCGGTTACGCTTGTGGCGGCCGCGGTCGCGCTTTCAATGTGGCACGCCAACGCCCTCGCGCCGGCGGGAAGAGAAACCCTGAAGTGGTTGGAGTACGCCGTTATCTTCGCAGTCTGTGCCGCCGCCTATTACAGCGATCCGGACGAAGCGCTCGTCCGGTGGAGCGTGCTGATCGTGACCGCGCTTGTGGCAGCATTAGCGATTCCTGAACTCTTCACCGGCGCGAATTCGGGCATCATCATTGCGCGCACCGAAGTCCCGCGCATCGCCGGACCGCTCGAGGGCCCAAACCAGCTGGCCGCTTATTTAGGCCTGATGCTCCCCGTCATACTCGCCTATACGCTCAAGGAAGGCCGCCGCTGGCCGGAGATAATTGCGATAGCTGCCGGCATCATCGCTACGCTGCTCAGCTTTTCACGCGGCGGAATCGTCTCATTACTGCTGGCGCTTTTCATCGTTGCCTTCCTGTGCGTCCAGTCGAAACTTGCGAAGAGCATTTTTGCGGCGGCTGCGGTCATCGTGCTGATTGCGTCGGCGGCGGCGTGGCGTATCGTTGCGGGCGGCATCGGGCTCGTGACCGCAGGCGCGCACCATCGCATCGAGATTCGCGGCGGTCTGGGAACGCGGCGCGATTTATGGGAAGCCGCCGTCAGTCTCTGGCGGGCGCATCCGCTGTGGGGCATCGGCGCGGGCAACTACGAGTTGGAGGTAGGGAAGTTGCTGCGAGCGCCGATCAAGACGCACGCCAACAGTTTTTATCTGCAAAGCCTCGTTGAAGGCGGGCTGCCGCTCCTGGGTGCGACGTTGTTTCTGATTTACAATTCCATCGCGACGTTCTTGGGCCGCGCGCGCACGCCGCTTACCATCGCTGCGCTGGCAGCCAGTACTGCGCTCGCCCTTCACTTCATTCTGGACCTGCTCGTGTTTTATCCGAAGGTCGGCATGCAATGGATGATTCTGCTAGGAATCGCCTCAGCCGATCTTGCGCGCGGTAAAGACCAAGCGGCTACGTAAGGCTCGGAGTTTTGGAAAACTTGGAAACTCGCCAAACGTCTCACCTTGGATAACGGTAAAGCCGGCGCGACGCAAGAGTGGGGGCCACGCACCATAGCTGCGGCAATAAGCGAGGTTCTCATCGGGAAGATAGTCGTTAAAGAGATTGCGCGGCAGCATTGCCAGCGCAAAAAGCGGATTGGGTTCGCAGAATACGATTCGCCCGCCCGCGCGCAGAGCATCGTAGATCCGGGTCAGCGTGGATGGAACATCAGCGACATATGACAAGACTGGCAGCGCAATCGCAGCATCCTGCTCGCGGGGCAAAGCGTCATCGTGCGTAAAAACAAGCCCGGAATGTTCGCGCGCCGCCGCCGCTAAAAGGTTGCCGTTGGCGTCGGTAGCCGTTACCACGCAGCCGAGCGTTGCCAGGGCCGCCGATGCGGCACCCAAACCGCAACCAAAATCAAGCACCTTCATGCCCGTGAACGGCTCAAGCAACTCTGTGACGCGTCTCAGATCCGCCAGGTAATTGGCGGAAGCGTTGAAGCGTCGGAGTCGCGCAATGTATTCGCCAGTTCCAAAGCGAGCCACCGGTGCGGGCGCGCCCGGGATGAGGCAGCGAAGCACGTCGTTCAGCTTCGCGCGCGCGTGCTTCAGGCTAGAGCTCGATCCGGCGGCCCAACACAAACGCTTCGGCCGCGCTCACGCCGGCGGCGGCGCCTCGCCACCCGGCCAAATGGCTGACGGCTTCAAACGAGCGCGGGTGCGGAAACGGCCGCATCTCCATTTCGAAAGCTTTCAACGCTAGCATTTTCAGTTCGATAGTTCTTGTGACATCGACAAACCAGTTAGGTTCGAACGCAGCGCCCGCTTGCGCGCGCCACTCCGTGCTGGAAGGCACTTCAAAAAAAAGGAGCGTCTTGACGCATGTTTCAGGAAGCGGCCTGCAAGCAACGCAGACGGCGTCGTGCACGCGTACGTGATCGGCATTCAAATCACCGAAATGATGCGTGTACACGATCTCCGGGGTCCTCAGAGCTACCGCGTTCTCAGCCGCGCGGGCCAAGTCAAGCCGAGGAACGGTGTCCAAGGCGGTGTCGGGAAAGTCGAGTTGCGAGAACGATGCGGCACCTAGAATTTCAGCCGCTGCTTTCGCGGCGCGCGCGTGCGCAGCAAACTCCTCCGCGCGCCTTTCCTTCGGTGGTCCGGATCTTCCCATGATCCCGTCGGCAAACGCAATGATGTGAACAATGTCCCCCGCGGCAGCATGTTTAGCAATCGTCGCGCCGCAACCCAGAACGGCGTCGTCAGGATGCGCAACGACAACCAAGACGTTCCTCATGGCTTCGTAAGGCGCGCGATCTCGGCATCGGCTGCTTCAAGCGCGCGGAGGCGCTCGTCGGCAGCTCCGGCTAGAATTTGGATCTGCTCTTCCTTCTCTTCAAGCTGCGCCTTCAGGTTGTAGATCCGTTCCGAGTAGATTCTCGCCAGGGCTGAACTACGCGCGTCTTTTCTCGCTTCGGTAGCTAAAGCGTACAGGTATTTTAGGGCGGCCGGCCTGTTGGCCGATGCGCGAACAAGATAACCGCCTTGCATATACAGAATATCGATCCCCGATCGAAGGAACCCGCGGATCGCATCATCTGGCGAGCAAACAATCGGCTCTTCATGGATGTTGAAAGACGTATTGATGATGGAGGGTATTCCAGTTAACTGACGGTAGCGCGAAAGAATCGCGTAGAGCAGCGGCGCCGAGGTGCGGGTCACGAGTTGCGGCCGAGCCGTTCCGTCACGGTGCACGACCGCCGGACTCTCCGCCCGCGTTTTTTCCGCACACTCGAACGTCGTGGTCATGAAGTGCGCGGCGAACTCCGCGCCTCGAACGCCAAGGTAACATTCAGCCGCATCTTCAAGCCTGGTCGCGGGCGCAAACGGCATGAACTCGGTGCGCTGCAGCATCGCGTTCAAGCGTTGGTTGATCGCCGGATCGCGGGCTTCACATAAGATCGACCGGTTTCCCAGAGCTCGCGGACCGAATTCCATCCGCCCTTCAAACACGGCCACGATCGCGCCGCGCGCCAGCTCCGCCGCAATAGACTCTTCCGCCTCAGCGACTTTTTCGTACTTGAGATCGAAACGCCGAAGCGCATCCTCGATCTCGGCGGAACTGTAGTCCGGACCCCAAGAGACATTGGCGATCGCGTCGCGCGAGTAAGGCCGGCTCTCCCATGCTACGGCCAGCGCGGCGCCTACCGCCGTGCCGTCATCCGTCATCGGCGGCGCGACGAACACTTCACTGACGAATTCATGGACCCGTTGATTGACACGAACGTTCGCGAACAAACCTCCGGCTACGCAGATGCGTTCTTTCAGCCAGCCTCGCTCTTTGGCGCGCTCGAGAATCGCCAGCACGTGCTCTTCCGTGAGCGACTGCAGCGTGGCCGCTACATCCTCACGCGGAAAGTCCGCGAGTTTCGCACCCAATCGTTCAAGCAGCGCCGCATCCATGACGAGCATCGGCGAGTTCGAGTCGGAATAAGGAAAAAACCATTCCACAAGTTTTTCGAGCTGCTCATACTTTGTCGTGAGAATCTCGTACAACGCTTCGCGACATTCTGCGTTCGGCTTGCCGTAAGCCGCTAGTCCGGTAATCTTTCCTTCATGTTTGTTCGGCGAAAAGCCGAGCCATGCAGTCACGAACGAATACAGCAGCGTGATCTTCGCGTAATGCGAGGCCGCAAATTGATCGAGCGCTCGAATACCTTTGGAATCCGCCTGATAAAAGCCGCCGAACCATGGACAATTATTCATACCTGCGTCATAGCTGAAACATGCCGCATCTTCGAAGCCGCTCGTGTAAAAGGCCGAAGCTGCGTGACTGAGCTGATGGTCCACAAAACGTTTTGGAACCGGAAGCTCGCCGAGCAGGTTCAAGAACATCGGTCCGTGTTCGCTGACGTAGTTTTCGTGCGGCTTCGGTAGCGTCACGGGATGCAACACGCTGCGTGCATCGGCCGGCACGGTGAATTGCTCGTTCGTCGAAATGGCGACGGCGGAAATTTTTGTCCAATCGATTCCCGCCAGCAGCGGCGTAAAGGGGCGTCCATCCTGTTTGACGCGTGTGATCCGTTCGAGCGCGCAAGCCGCCAGGACTTCGCCTTCGGGCGTTACCAAGGCCATCGCCGTGTCGTGCATCCCGCTGTAGTTGATCCCGAGCACAAGTCCGCCCGGCGAGGGCGCAATCAGTCGCGCGTTCCAGTCCCGGAGATCAGCGGTCATGAGTTCGTGCTGGCGCGGCGGCTTGCAGGCCAGACGAGCGGAACGACCCGAACGAGCTTGCGTTCGTAATGGCCCCGATTCGGCAGCTCCGAGAACCAACAGCCGGCCTCGCGGATGTCCGCTTGCAGCCAATATTCTCCCGGCGTATCCGGTGCTTTCACATTCGCCAATGCGGGCAAACTCCGGCCCGGTTCGATGCGCCCCGGAAACGGCGTCGCAAATTCACCGCGTGTGTCCGTTCCTTCTTGCCGCGCGAACCAGCGAGTCGCCAGTTCAAGCGTACCCCAACGAATGAATTCGCTCTGTGGCAGCAGCGTTCGCGAGGAACCGTTTGCGATCGCAACGCGAGCGACGTATCGCTGTCCGACCGTCATCGTAGAAGGGACATCCGATAGGTGCAGATCCACGTTGTTGCCAACCGGCCATTGCTCGTAGACACTATCTGCCGGCGCTGAATCCTTTTCCGTAATCTGTTCCGCTTCGAAATAGTAGTCTTCGTACAGCGCATGCTCGTCGCCGGGATTGTTGGAGTCAGCCGCACGATATGCCGCCATCTTTGCTTCTCTCGCCGCGCGATCGTTCCATACAAAGTCCCAGTGGTACCGATGCAAATCCGCAACAAAGAGTGGTTCTCCCGCGATATGCCAAGCCTCGTGCAGCGAGGCCGGCAGTGCGGCGATAGACGGAATGTTGCGAAACATGCGCATGCCCCAGTCCGGATAGAGCGGAGCGGTCCGGATGTAGCGATCTCCAGGTGGGACCAAGTTGCGCGAAGAGAACCAGCAGTGGGTTATTGAGCGCTCTTGCATGATCTCGTCGAGAACTGATCGCGACCAACGGGCATTGATCATTTCATCGTCATCCAGATTGAGAATCCAGTCTCCGCTGCAGCGTTCGAGCATTTGGCGGCGCATCTCAATGAAATGTGGGTCGTGCACGAACGCGTGCACAGTCGCGCCGCATTTCCTGGCCACGTCCGCTGTAGCATCCGTCGTCGTCGAATCGACGAGAACGACGACTTCATCGGCCAGCTCGTTCAGCTTTTCAAGAAGCGCAGGCAGTCGCCCCGAACCGTTCTTGGTCCCGACAACGGCGGAAAGTTTCATGCCAAACGCCTCATCCAGGAACATTCCGCCTTCACGCCTATTTCATCATTCTATTCATGGGTCACAACCTGCCGACAGAAGCCCTACTCCACCGGCCGCCTGACATTGCACGCCTTTCTTTTCCGGAACGGCTGAAGGGGACGGTCGTCGCCGTAACGGGCGCCGGCGGCTCGATCGGCAGCGAGCTATGCCGGCAGCTGAGCGTTCTTGCACCCCGCTTGCTTTTACTGATCGGCCACGGGGAACATAGCCTCTTTCAGATCGCGCGGGATCTTTCGGACCGGGAGCGCTTCTCGGGTTTTCAAATCGTCCTCGCCGACGTGGCGAATGCCGGCCTCATCGATGCCGCGTTTGGTCGCTACCGCCCCGATCTCGTGATCCACGCAGCCGCACACAAACACGTGCCGATCGTCGAACAAAACCTTGCCGAGGGCGCGCGCACGAACGTGCTCGGAGCCTACACGGTGGCGCAATGCGCGATAAACCACGGCGTCCGTGACGTTGTTCTGCTTTCCACCGACAAGGCCGTGGAACCGGCAAACGCCATGGGGCTCACGAAACTTGCGGCCGAGACTATCTGGCACGGCTTTGCGGGCGCGAGCGGCACGCGCTTCATTACTATCCGGTTTGGAAATGTGCTCGGAAGCCGGGGAAGCGTTCTAGAGATCTTCGAGCGCCAGATCGAACTCGGGGTTCCGTTGTCGCTTACCGACCGCCGCATGCAACGTTACTTCTTGACGATCGAGGAATCGGCGTCGTGGATCCTTCGCGCGATCGAGCGCGCCGCGGCCAACGAGCTGCTCATAGTGGACAGCGGGGAACCGATCGCGATAGCTGCACTCGCGGAGCGATTGCTCGCCGCGCACAGAATTTCAAAGTATCAGATCGCCGAGATCGGCATACGGCCCGGTGAAAAACTCAACGAACAATTGATGACCGGCTCGGAGCGCACTGCCGCGACGCGCGAGGAGCGCTTTTTTATCGTCGACCGGCCGTTGCGGGGTGAGAACCTAAAGCCGGAGATCGAACGTTTAGCCGAGGCCATACGATCGAACGATGACGCACAGGTGTTAAGAAGCCTGCATCAGTTGTCGGGCGAGCAAACGCCGTTTCCCATGCAGGCCGTGCTTTGAAAGATCACCGCATCGCCGGATGCGGCTAAGTGCGCCGGCTGATTATCGCGTAACAATATGCCAAGGCTGCGCGGGCCCTCGTTGAACAGTAAATCGATGACCGAGAGCCGGGGAACGAACGCGCCGTAACGCTGGCGGTACACGGGATGGCGGTATTCCTGAAAGATCGGCTCGACGCCGCCCGCCCGAAGAATTTGCTCGTTCACGTACTGTCTTCCGTGCGACCCGAACACATACGCCGAGGCCCCAAGCCGGCTGCATACGTTTAACACGTACTCCGATTTCCGGCCCGCAAAATCGTAATCGCTCGCCACGATAAAGTTCACACCGAAACCAAGCAGCTGCGTGAGAAGGCGGAGCAGCTCGTTGGTGAATTCGCTTAGGAATGCGTGCGGCTTCGCGATAACGCTGAGTATTTCGGGCGCATAGGTGCCGAAATACGGCGCTTTAGAATAGGAGGATACGATGGTACGAACGTGTTTTCTGCGCCAGCTGCTCCCCACGATACGGACGTCACAAATTCGCTTCGTCCCATGGGCATCTACCGGCACGGTCAGCCAGAGCCGCCCGCGCGCGGTCTTGACCGCGTTCCGATTGATGAAATCCTTGCTGTACGTGACGTCGTCGACGATGCAAAACGCATCGGCCAGCGTCATCTTGTGGAACAGCCCGAGCCAGGGAAGATACGCCGGTTGGTGGCCTGAAAGGATCATGCGCTACAAAAAGACCTCGCCGCAGGTACTCCGAACCCGTGAGACCTTGACCTTAGCAGCTTTGAGATTCATTTACCTTTGATTGTTACGCGCACGCCTTTTCGCATAACGCTAGGCGGCGGGGGAACCGACTTGCCCGGCTTCTATGGCAAACACGGCGGTTACATCCTCGGGTTAGGCATCGACAAGTACATGTACGTCGCTCTCAACGTGCCCTATGCGGACCGCCTGGTGCGGCTGCATTATACGCAGAGCGAAACCGTTGAACGCGTCGACCAGCTAAAGCACGAGCTCGCGCGCGAGGCGCTTCTGCACCATGGAATCCAGGATGCAATCGAAATCTCTTCGCTGGCGGACTTGCCCGCCGGCACAGGCTTGGGTTCTTCCAGCTGTTACGTCGTCGGATTGCTCAACGCCGTTCGCGGCTATCTCCTGCGGCCCGCGGATTTTGCGGAGTTGGCCGAGGAAGCGTGCGCGATCGAAATAGACGTTCTGCACAAGCCGATAGGAAAACAAGATCCGTATATGGCTGCGTTCGGCGGCCTGACAGAGCTGCGCATCGCTCGCGACGGTTCCGTTGACGTGCACGCGGTCACGTTGCCGAGTCATGCGATTGCGGAGCTTATTTCAAAGACGCACCTGTACTATACCAACGTGCAGCGCCCGGCCGTCGAGATACTCGGCGAGGAGCGCAAGGCGCTCGAGAGGGGCGAAGCGCGCGCCGAGGAGACCCTGCAGCAGATGCTGACCATTGGTTTGCAGATCGGTGAAGCGGTCAAGGCCGGCGACTTCGACAGGTTTGGATCGTTGTTGCACGAGCATTGGACGCTCAAGAAGCAACTCTCTAAAAAGATCGCGCTCGCGGAAATCGACGCGCTCTACGACCGCGTGCGCAAAGACTTCGGTGTGCTTGGCGGCAAGATCGCCGGAGCGGGTGGCGGCGGCTTTCTGATGCTCTATTGTCCGAACGATGGAAACCGGCTCACGGAATTCATGCAGGGCCAGGGAATGGCGCGATTGACGTACGATGCTGAATTCGAGGGCAGCAGAGTCCTCACCAACGTGCTTAGCTCGCGCGCAGTCCACTACCACTTGAAGCGCGGCTGACGTTGCGCGTTGCAGTAACCGGCGTCGCGGGATTCATCGGCAGCAATCTTGCGGACCGATTGCTCCATGACGGCCACGAGGTTGTCGGAATCGACAATCTCGCTTACGGGTTAGCGGATCAGATCCCGCAGGGCGTGCACTTTGAGTCCATGGATATTCGCGACCCGCGGCTCTTCGAAGTATTCGCCGGAGCGGACGCCGTTTTTCATCTGGCCGCCAAGAACTGCATCCCCGACTGCGAGGACGATCCGGTGGAAACGGCTTCGATAAACGTGGAAGGCACGGTCAACGTGTTTGAAGCGTGCCGCCGGGCGCGAATTAAGAAAATCATCTATGCCGAGACGTCCGCCCTTTACGAAGGAACCACAGTTTTGCCGTCACGCGAGGAAAACGTTAAACCGGAAAGTTTTTACGCGATCAGCAAGTTTGCCGGCATGGCGTTTGCTCGCCGCTACGAACGCCGTTTTGGAATGAATCTCACCGCGCTGCGCTATTTTAACGTTTACGGACCGCGGCAAGACTACCGGCGGACGATTCCGCCGCTGATGAGCGCGTTTATCATCAAACTCCTGAAAAGGGAGAAACCGATCATCTATGGCACGGGCAAAAAAAGACGGGATTTCATATTCGTCGATGACGTGAACGACTTTCACATGCAATGCCTAACCGATCCGCGGACCGACGGCGGTACATTTAATGTAGGCAGCGGATCGAGTCACTCCGTGCTCGAGGTTTACGAGATGCTCGCCAAGATGCTCGGCAGCGGCGCACCGCCCGAGCATCTCCCGGATATGCCCGGCGACGAAGCGCAAGAAACGCTGGCTGATATTAGCGCCGCGCGCGCGTTAGGCTGGGAACCGCGCGTTTCACTGGCCGAGGGACTGAAGCGCTCAATTCGTTTCATCCGTGAGAACGTTCTCGCGGACGCTGACTCACTTCACGGAGATCGCGAAGACCCGGAAGTCTAAGATGCGCGGATCGCTCGGCACCTTGGTGCCGCCTCCGTCGATGTGCAGCGTGTACGTCTCCGGACTTTTGGAGGCTTTCAATGGAAACTTCACGATCTGCCGCTGCGCGATCGTCACCGCGGCGAGATCGCGGCCGGCTGCGTCCCGGAGGTGAAGGACTGCCGGATTCGCGCCCTCTCCCGGGCCCGGCGCCACGTCGACCGCCAGCGAAGAGTTGCCGGTCGTGCGTGCCCGGACTACGATAACAGCGTCGTTGTTTGCCCAGCGAAAAGTTGCGCCGGCATATGATTCCAGCGGATACCAGCCACTCCCGAAATCGATTCTTGCCTTCGCGATTGCTTCATACCAGTTCAACCGTTGCCGCGTCCTAAGCATGCCGATCCTCTGACTCTGCGACGCCTGCTTGGCCGTTTGAAAGCCCAGCGAGTACATCTTCATTGCTACCGGACGGTCGTCGCCACCGGGCAAACGCTGAAAGCCGCTGAACAGCAATTTTACGATGGCGCGCGATGGGATGTTCGCCGGCACCGGAAACCCCAGATCAAATGTGCCCACACCTACATCGGCTCTTCCGATTTCACGATCGGCCACCAGGATGCGCAAGACGGAATGGTAATTCGGATCGAGGGTGAGCGGCACGACCCCCCGCACCGCCAGTACAGACAAATTCGGAGCATGCGTGAGCCCGTATTGCGAAGATTCAGAGATCCAGCCGTCTTCGTAAGCGCCCGAATACTCCAAGTCGCGATCGAGCAAGTCTTTGTGCGGGTCGCTCAAGTAACTCGGCGGCCGCATCGAACGATAATCCTCGTCGGATACCACAGAGATGTCCCGCACAAAACCGACGAGCCGCCTGCCATCCAAAGGAATGTCGCGGCCGTAGAGCAGCATGAGGCCGGTTCGGTTCGACGGGAAAACGGTGCCGTTCACGCCCATATCGAGCATCACGTACGGTTGGCCGACCATAATGCGTGGCGCGACGGCGGGTAGAAAAACTCTCGCTGAACCACGGCCGATCACGTGCGCGTATTGCCTCTGCAGCGTCGCGCCCGTGATCCAGGGGTTGTACAGGATGCATTCGCCGTCGTCTTTCAGCGTCGTAGTATACGTAACTTCGAGACGGATCTTTTTCGCCGGATGTATGATGTTAAACAGGAAGCGCCGCCCCATCCCCGCCATGGTCCGGTTTTCATAAAACAGGTCCGGCTCCAGCTGAAAGAGCGAAGACGTCTTGCTGTGGGAATAATAGGCTAAGCCGTATCTCGCCGCCACGAAAATCAGATGATTGCGAACGCTGCCCAACGGTACGACCTCGAAGTTATTCTTTGTATCCGAATTGTACCGCCGGTTGAGGACCGACTGCGCGGCGCTGTCGGTCACCAGCATGACGTTGCGCGGATGTTGTTCGAGCGCGGGCACCTGCGTGTTCGCAAAAAAGCCGTTGTACGCCAACCTTCCGTAATCGTCGATGAAAAGATAATCGGGTCTTCTGAACGTACGCCCGCGCTCCGCGCTCATCTCGAGCGCTTTGCCGACCAGCGACGGAATGAGCAAGCGCTGAATGAGAGGGTCCGCCGGAACGATAAAAGTGCCCGGCAAGTAGTTGTCGGAGGGAAAGATCACGTTCGCGGGCCGTGCGTAGAAGCTTTCAATCTTCGCGAAAACCACGTTCGCAGAGTCGGCGACGAACGTCATGCCGGGCTTGTTGGCGATCGGAACGAGTTCCTGAAATTCATCCAAGAGATGGGAAGCCGACGCGTTGGGAATCTCAATGAAGGTCGTCCCTTCCTTGCTCCATGCGGCCCGCGTGCGATCGACGAAGAACTGTTGCGTCAAGAGATTCAAAATTGCGAACACGGCGACCGGAAGCACCGCAATCGCCGGCTTCCAGGCGCGATGTTTGAGATCCGACCACCAGAGAACCAAACACCCGATCATAAATGGCTGGAGATACATCGCGATCTTGAACAAACTGAAGCCGTTTTGCTTCCAAAAAAGCAGCACTCCTAAAGCCAGCATGACCAAAACGACCGGACCGGCAGCCTCGCCCGCTCGAGTCGCTCGCAGAGCCGCCGCGAATGTCAAGGCGAGCAAAACAAATCCAAGCAGGATGAGCAACGAAGACCACGGCTCCGGAATGTTTTGCACGGCCGAAATGAGCCCAAACAAACTGGGAATACCGGCGGGAATCAGATAAAAAGGAAACGTGATGATGAAAAATTTGCCGTTCTCACCGGCCGCCGACTGCGAGACGCGAGACTCCATCACCGTCAAATAATTGCGCATATATGCATTGACGATCGCGGTTGTCAGCACGCCGACGGATCCGAACCACGCGGCAGCAATGCCGGGCGCGAGCGTGCGCCGGTAGAATCGCAAGCCGAAATACAGTGCGGCACTCGTGAACAGAAAGGGAGTGAGTTCGGGATAGACGACGGCGAGCCCGGCAATCGCAATGCTGCACGCAATGAGCGGGCGCACACTCAGCTTTGAAGGAACGTCGCACAACAACGTGATTCCAGCGATCAATAGAGGCAGCCCAAAGGCTTGCGCGAGCAGCTGATATTCGGTTCCAAATGTCCCCAGAGCCGATACCGCCATCAAGGCGGACGTAAGGATGGCTGCGCTACGATAGCGCTCGGAACGATAGATCAGCGCGCCGGCCGCCAAGATTTGCGTGAGACCGAGCACGTTCATGACGGACATAAACAGCTGGAAACCGTTCAAGCGAGTCACGCTCATAGCGAGCGTGACGGCCATCTCGGCGCCAAAGCGCTCGTTGTTGACAGTCCAGTTCATCCAATAGATGGCCGTCGGATCCTTGTTGAAATTGTAGACGGTATAATCGGGCACCGTGAACCAGCCGAGCTCGAGCAGCCGCTCCGCATTGAGCACGTAGTTGGCCATGTCATCATTGGAATAGCTCATCCAATTGAAGCCGAACTGAAACATCGGCCACGCTGAAAGGAAAAAGCCACCGAGTGCGATCGCGGCAAACGGCCAATAGGAACGCAAGTCCAATCGCGCTGGCCAGCGGACGATCGAAAGAATCGCGGCGGCGAACGCCACCGTAAGCAAAATCGGTCCCCCGCGAGCGATCGGCACGCCCGCTTCACTCAGCCAAACCGCCGGGATGATTAGCGCCGCCGCGCCGAGGATCGGCGCAAGAAGCGGTAAGTATGGTTTCTTTTGCGTGTTCAGCGCGGCCACTATGCCCAAGCCGACCACGGTGCAGAACGTAAACATGCCGAGCGAGGTCAGCGCAGCGATCATTGCCAGTCCATTCCGCGATCGCGCGGCACGATGCGCCGCAACGTAAAGATGTCCGACGTCTTCAGCTCGTCCAGATGGCTCGCCCAATCGCGCCAGCCGTCGTGAGGCGCCGCCACGAACTTTCCGGTGATTCCGGCTGCGCGATCCGAGATCAGGAACGCGGCTGCATCCGCGCCGAGCGCCGCAGGCACCGGCTCGATTTGCGGAGTATGCCCGGCCGCGACACTCTGCGCGAGCAGTCGCGTTGCCACCAACCCCGGCGCGAGACAGTTTACCTCGATTTTAT
Source organism: Vulcanimicrobiota bacterium (assembly GCA_013036315.1). Lineage (GTDB taxonomy): Bacteria > Vulcanimicrobiota > Vulcanimicrobiia > Vulcanimicrobiales > Vulcanimicrobiaceae > Rubrimentiphilum. The sequence continues at coordinate 9,189 of JAAXMC010000092.1, read as the reverse complement.
ACGGCGCCATTTCTTGCGAGAGCGTTTCCGCAAGGCGGACGACTCCGGCCTTGCTGCACGCATAAGCGCTAAAATTCGGAAACGGCGCCGCCGCGCCGCCGCCGGAAAACAAAACGATGCGCCCGCCGCGCGACTTCATCCGCACGCAGCTTTGACGGGCGGTCAGGAACGATCCGAAGAGATCGATGCGGACGGCTTCCAGCCATTCGTCCGGGTCCACAGCCGTGACCTCACCGATAGGTCCTTGCACGGCCGCGGCATGAATGAGCGAGGTGAGCGGCCCGAAGCGGGATTCTACGAGATCGAGTGCCGCGTCGACGTCTTTCAAGATCGTCACGTCGGCACGGATTCCGTCCACCGCATCCGCTCCGGCGACAGCTTTTAAGTCGTGTACGGCCTTATGCAGATCCGAATTGCCGCGCGCACAGATCACGACTCGCCCGCCGGCCCTCAGGCACGCCTGTGCCGTCGCCAAACCCAGGCCCATGCTGCCCCCGGTAACGAGGATGTTCTTCCCGGATAAATCTACTGCGCGAGATTCCATGGCTGCACTTCCGATTTCGTGCGTTCGTAATCCTCGGGAGAATCGATCCACCACAGGCGTTCGCTGATTTCATCCATTCGATATGCGAAGAGCGGTTGCCGGTCTCGTATGAGCGCGGGCAGAACGTCTTTTCCGAAATCGCTTTCGCCCGCCGGAATCGCGTCGACGAACCGCGGCTCGCACACCATAATTCCGGCGTTGACCCATGGGCTGAAGATCTCGTTGCTTTGCGGTTTTTCCACGAAGCGGGCGATTCGGTCATCGTCTTCAATCGAAACGATACCGCCGGCCGATGGATTTTCGCGCTGAAAGACCGCCAGCGTAGCCAAACCCTGTTTCGAAGCGTGAAACTCCGCGAGCGCGCTGATGTTGCACGTCGTGAGGTTATCGCCATAAAGCACGAGGAATGTTGATGAGAGAAAATCTCGCAGCGGCAACAAGGCACCGGCCGTGCCGAGCGCGCGGCTTTCATGCGAGTATGTGATCTTTACGCCAAGGGCAGAGCCGTCGCCGAAATGCTCGGTGATGGAACCCGCGCAGTGATGGGTGTTAATCGCGATTTCGGTTATGCCATGCCGCGCCAGCAGCCGCACGTTGTGCTCCAGGATCGGTTTCCCCGCGACGACCAGCATCGGTTTGGGGTCGTCCTTCGTCAACGGACGAAGCCGCTGCCCCTCCCCGGCAGCCAGGATTACCGCACGCATGATCGCAAGCTTCTTAGTGGAAGGCAAAAAGCATGTCGAGTTTTACCCGCCAGTATCTGGCCGAGGCCGGCGACACGCTGCGACAGATCGACCCGGCCACGATCGACGCCGTTGTGGAGATCGTTGCCCGAACGCGCGCGACCGGCGGTCGCGTCTTCTTCCTGGGTGTGGGCGGAAGCGCCGCGAACGCATCGCACGCGGTGAACGATTTTCGAAAGATTGCGGAAATCGAATCCTACGCGCCTACCGACAACGTCCCGGAGCTCACGGCAAGAACGAATGACGATGGCTGGGAGACGGTTTTCGCGCAATGGCTGCGCGGCAGCCGGCTGACCGCAAAAGACGTCATTTTCGTACTGTCCGTGAGCGGCGGCGACGTCAAAAACAGCCTGAGTTTAAACATCATTGCGGCGCTCAAGTATGCGCGCGAAATAGGCAGCCCAATCGTAGGCATCGTCGGCAACAGCGAGGGCTACACGGCGCAGGTCGCGGACGCATGCGTTGTGATTCCGTCGGTCAATGCGGAGCACGTGACGCCGCACGCCGAAGGCTTCCAAGCCGTAATCTGGCACTTGATGGTTTCGCATCCCAGTCTCAAGCGAGTCCGGACGAAATGGGAAACGGCGACGCAAACACCGTGACTGCACTGGAGCGTCTGCGCATAAAGATTTTCGCAGACGGCGCCGACCTGGCGACCATGCTGGAGCTGTCGGCGAATCCGCTGATTAAAGGCTTCACGACGAACCCGACGATGATGCGCGCGGCCGGCGTAACCGATTATGAGGCGTTCGCGCAGGCCGTCCTCGAGAAGATCCGCGATCGCCCAATCTCTTTCGAAGTCTTTAGCGACGAGAGCGACGAGATGGAACGGCAGGCGCGTACGATCGCGTCGTGGGGCTCAAACGTCTATGTGAAGATTCCGGTTTCCAATACGAAGGGTGAAAGCACGCAGAAGCTGGTGCAGCGGCTGGCGGGCGAGGGTATCAAACTCAACGTCACTGCGCTCATGACACTCCCGCAAGTAGCGCGCGTGCGCGAAGCTCTCACCGGCGCACCTGCCTATATCTCCGTATTTGCCGGACGAATCGCGGACACCGGAGTCGATCCGGTTCCAATCGTCAGCAAGGCGGTCGCGATGCTCGCCGATCGCCCCAACATCGAACTGATTTGGGCGAGCCCGCGCGAGCTGCTCAACATTTTTCACGCGGATGCTGCCGGCTGCCACATCATTACCGCGACGCCCGATCTGTTACGAAAGCTGCCGCTCGTGGGCAAGAGTCTCGATGAGTTCTCGCTGGATACCGTGAAAATGTTTTACCGCGACGCCGCCGCCGCGGGCTTGACTCTTTGAGTAGATAGAGGGCCTGGGGCGCCCTCCCACAGAAGCCCTCAATCGCTTTAGAAGCCGCTAATTATGGATATCTTAACGCCTGCCAACAACACGAGTCTGGGCGCCGGATGGTTTCCGTTGGAAACCTACCGCGCCGAGAGTTTTCGCTGGGTTATGAACGATGCGGAGATTTACGTCGCCGCGCTTCGCAACGTCAAGCATTTTTTGCAAATTCATCTCGAGCCGGGGCCCGGCCTCAACCTCAAACCTTTTGAACTGCTGATCAAAGATAATGGCGACACGCTCGCGCGCGCCACGGTAAAGGGCCGGCAGATGATTTCGGTCGAGCTCCCGGCTACCGAACCCAAGGTCCGAAAGCTCTTGCTGCATATCGAGGGCGGCGGCCGGCCCGCTCCCAACGACGCTCGGGTCCTGAACTTCCGAGTTTTTAAAGTGACCTTCATGCCGGCGCTTATCGACGTGCTCCCTCCCGAACTTTCAGCCAAACTCGGTTCGGGCTGGTATCCGCTCGAGACGTTCAACGGTGAAACGTTTCGCTGGGCGGGCAACGACGCAAAGATCACGATCGACGACGCGGGCGGCACTAAAACTCTGGTGCTTGAGGTCGAGCCGGGCCCGGGTGTCGGTTCGAAACCCTTCGTGCTGCGTGTTTTGAATGACGCCGGCGTTCAAGTCTCCGAAGCGGAGGTCAAAACTCGCCGCGCGGTTGCCGTACCGCTCAACGGTGCCGTCTCGCTTACCTTGCATGCCGAAGGCGGCGGCAAGAAGATCGGATCCGATGAACGGATCATGAATTTCCGCGTCTTCCAACATTCTTCGGATCTCAAAGCGCCCGCAAAAGAGCCAGCTACAGCTTAGCGCCGTGCGTGCGGGAGTGCTTATTTGGGCCGTGGCGCTGGCGGCTTGTATGTTTCCTTTCAATCCGGCAAGGGCGCTTGCAAGAATTGACGATTCCTGTTCCGGTGGAGCCCTGCAGCGCTTCCGTTCGTTAATCGCAGATTCTGAACGCTACCCCGCCACTAGTTACGAGAACGCCTTCGCGCGATACCAGGATCTGAACGACTACGATCGATCGGCCGATGAATTTCTTCAGCGGATCGCGGCGCAGGTGGCCAGCGACTGTGGACAACGCGCGGAAGCTCGCCTCGAAGTCTACGGCGAGTGGGCCGGAGTACTGCGCGATCAGGCCGATGACGTGTTTCTGCGTAAGGATGCGCCGTGCAGCGACTGGACCTTCGCATTGATCCGCTTTCAGATCGCAAATCATGCTCCGGCGCTTTCGACCTTGGTAAAGCGCGTGGGCATACGCGATCCGGACGTCCGCCACGTGCATGACCTGGTTGCGAATTGGGCCGGACACTATCGCATGGCTCTACCGCCACTGACTTCGAGCGCGCAGGCCGAACAATTCTTCGCTTTTTATGTGCGTTCTTACGATAGAGCGGCAGGACGCATTCCGAAAGGCTGTTAAAGTCTGCAAAAGTTGATCCGCAGCTTGTGCCTTTCATTCGATGGGCACCCTATCTATTATCGCACCGACACGACCGATCGAGACGTCATTAACGATATTCTGGTGCGTGAAGAATATGATTGCGTCGGCCAAGACGTTGTCGATCCCAAACTCATCATAGACGGCGGCGCCTATGCCGGTTACTCGACGCTGTTTTTTTTAGCGAAATACAAGAACGCGCACGTGATCGCAGTCGAGCCTGATGACGAGAGCTTTGAACTCTGCAAACTCAACCTGAGCCCCTACGGCGAGCGCGTAACGCTCGTTCATGCCGCGATCTGGCCGGAGGCCACGGGTTTGGTGCTGCATCGCGGCGAGTTGGCCGACGGCCGCGAGTGGGCAACCATGGTTCAGGTCCCTAAAACCGGTGAAACCCCCGATGTGAGCGGCGTTGAGATTGGTCAGCTGTTACGGGATTCGGGTTTTCAAGCGATCGATCTGCTCAAAATGAATATCGAGTGCTCCGAGCAGGCGGTCTTCTCGCGCAGCTGCGAAGCGTGGCTGCCGCACGTGAAGAACATGATCGTCCAGCTCCACGACGAGCAAGCCGAGGATGCGTTCTTCCGGGCTATGGGCGACTATCAATTCCTTATGAGCCGTCCGCCCACGCTCTTCGCGTGCACGCGAATCGCGCAAAAGAAACCCCTTTCGCATCCGCCGGCATCGCCCTCGAGCCAGGCCAAAAACCCGCTCTCAAACGGCGGCTTCGAAGATCTGCGAGTCGAGCCTGCTCGGATTGTTCCGGGAAGTTGGATTGCCGGTTCGAGCGATATTGCTCGAGATTGGCAAACGATCGTCTGCGATCCGCAATTCCACGCCTCGCTTGCAGTGCGTACCGGAAAGCAGCACGCGGGGGAAAACGCGCTTCTCGTAAGGCTGAACCCCAATCAGCCGGTCGTACCACAGTCAGCGCCGTACGTTGCGATCGAAAGCAAGATCAGCCTCGACGTTAGAGCGGGCGAGCGGTGGGGCGCTCGCGCATTCGTCAAATCCCAAGGAGCCGCGCGACCCGGGCTGACCAGAGGTGCTTATCTCTTTTTGCGGCTACTCTATGATGACAAGACGTTCGTTGACTTGACAACCGAGCCGCTTATGGAGCTGTCCAGCCAATACGTAGAAAGGACCGGCACATTGCAGATTCCCGAGGCTCCGCCCGGGCGCGCCGTGGAGCGCGCGACGCTGTGGCTCTATGCTTGGATCGCGAACCCCGGTTCGCAAGCGATCTCAACCAACGAATATGCGCCGTGGGAGGTATTGTTTGACGACGTTGCCTGCGCAAAGATCTAAGATCCCGTACGCTCGCCAGCATATCGATGCGGACGATATCGCGGCGGTGAGCGCAGTGCTTTCTTCGGACTGGCTGACGACCGGACCGAACGTTGATGAATTCGAAAAGCATGTAGCGGCGTACAGCGGCGCGCGCTTCACGGTCGCGGTTTCGAGCGCGACGGCCGGTTTGCACGCGGCGCTGCACGCCGTTGGCGTTGCACCTGGAGATCGAGTTTGGACCTCACCGAACAGCTTCGTCGCGTCGGCCAATTGCGCGCGCTACTGCGGCGCGACCGTGGACTTTGTCGACATCGACCCGCGTACGTACAACTTCAGCCCACAAGAATTTGAAAAAAAACTCGAAACCTGCCGGAAAACGAACACTCTGCCGAAAGCTATCGTCGTCGTCCACTTTGGCGGACAACCATGCGAGATGGAAGAGCTCGCCGCTCTAGCCCAGCGGCACGGTATCTCCGTTATTGAAGATGCCTCGCATGCGCTCGGCGCCGCGTATGCGGGAAAATCGATCGGAGCCGGCCGCTTTTCGGATGCGACCGTCTTCAGCTTTCAGGCAACCAAAAGTATTGCAACCGGCGAGGGCGGCATGGTCGCGACCGACCGCGAGGATATCGCGGACGCCGTGCGGCTTTTTCGCGCACATGGAATAACGCGCGAGCAGCACCGAATGATCGATCCGCCTGCGGATGAGCCGTGGCGATACGAACAGATCTCGCTCGGTTTCAACTACCTCATGACCGACATACAGGCAGCGCTCGGAACAAGCCAACTGGCGAAGCTTGATACCTTTGTGAGAAGGCGCGCCCGGCTGGCGGCGCGCTACGACGAAGCACTCGCGCACCTTATGCTTCAACTACCACACCGCAACACGAAGAGTACCTCGGCTTGGCATCTTTATCCGGTTCAAATCTTGGGAAACAATCGAAGCCGTATCCGCCGTCATCTCTACGATGCACTCTTGCTCGCCGGCGTGCAGAGCCAGGTTCACTACATTCCAATTCATACGCAGCCTTACTACCGGCAGCTCGGGTTTCGCGACGGCGATTTTCCGGCCGCGGAACATTATTATGAAGGCGCATTAACCTTGCCGCTGTTCTTCGATTTGAGCGAGAGCGATCAAGATCGGGTCGTCGATGTTGTCCGCAAAGCGGTGGCCCCGCAATGAGCTGAGCACGTGGCAACGCTCCAGCGCGTAGAAAACCAGATAGCCCAGCTGGAAGGCTTCAACGTCGCATTCGTGACGCAGGACGGAAGAAATCTGCGCGGCGACCGCGCCGGCGTTCCGGGGTATTCGGGCTGCTTCGAAAACAAGGCGCCGGATCGGATGACGGTCGAGGGATGGAAGCAGCGGCGTTTTCACCATGTCTACCCCGGCTTTAGCGTCGAAGTTCTGTTTGCCGGGGGCGAGCGGGCGCGCGGAAATACCCGTTTGGCCACGGTCCGCGGCTCCTATCTTTGAAGGCCTCCTTCATTAAGGCTGGTTAACTGGGCGTAAGGGATTGCTTAGCCCAAGCGTGCTCTGGCTCGACGCTCGGACCGCGAGGTAGGAAGACCTACCTAAGCACCGTAGTCGCGTATCACTATCCTCAGAATTTGGACCTTTTAGGAGCCGTCGAATGCGCTTTTCATCACCCTATGTTTTACGCTTGGCTTTCCTAGCCGGCGCAACCGCACTATTGGCCGCGTGCGGTGGGCATAGCGGCGGCACGATTCCAGCCGTGTCAAACGGCGCTTCGCCTATGAGCGCGGGAGTAATGAGCAGCAGCGCTTCCTCGTTGCTTGCGACGCCGACGCCGGCTCCGGCACCCGTCATCAATGAATACGCAATAACGACGGCAGGATCCGGTCCGGTTGGAATCACCACCGGGCCTGACGGCGCTCTCTGGTTTGCTGAGCAGAACGTCAACCAAATCGGGCGGATCACAACGGCCGGGGTTGTAACGAACGAGTTTCCAATCACGGGAACGACGGGTCCGGCCCCCAACGGAATAACGCTAGGGCCGGACAACAAGCTTTGGTTCACCGAATACAGTACAAATCAGATCGCTAAGATTTCCACGGCCGGGACCGTTACGCAAGTAGCCACGCTTACCGGCCAAAATCCGGCCTTTATTACAAAAGGCCCTAACAATGCTCTCTGGTTCACGGAGTACAGCAACGGTGGTCCCGGCAAGATCGGGCAAGTGACCACCACGGGAACCTTGCATGAATACTCCGATGGCAACGGACCCTGGGACATCACCGCGGGTCCCGATGGCGCGCTTTGGTTCGCGGAAGCTAAAAACCAGAGCATCGGCCGCATGTCAACGACAGGTACGCTGATCGCGCAATATACGACGCCCCAACCAAATCCTTATAACATCGCCGTCGGTCCGGACGGAGCGATTTGGTTCAGCGACTGCGGCACGTTTGGCGATCCGAGCTCGTCGCAGGTCGACAGCATCGGTCGTGTTACGCTCGCCGGCACGGTGACCGACTATCCCGTGAGTCATGGCTCGTGTCCGAACGGCATAACCGCTGGACCTGACGGCAACATGTGGTTTGTCGAGAACGGCTTCATCATCGGTCCGCCGGGGGGCAGTGCGATAGGAAAAATCACGCTGACCGGAACCGTGACCGAGTATCCGCTGTCTAATTCGGCGGCGGGCCCCATGATGATCACAAAGGGCCCCGACGGCAATCTTTGGTTCACCGAAAATAGCGCCGGCAAAATCGGAGAGGTCGTGTTCGGCGGCGCTTCGGGTTCCGGCTCAGGTTGCGGTGGCAACGACAACGGCGATAAATCTGACAACGGCAAATCCGACAAGGGCGATAAGCACACGTCGGATAAGGATGCGAAGCACGGCGACAACAATAGCGACGGCAAGAATGCTGGGGATTGCGACAACCGCGACAAACACTAGCAGCCTAGCATACCTCTAGAAGACAGCGGGCCCGAAAGGGCCCGCTGTTTTTACGCTAGTCCGCAGGCGTTGGAGCAAAACGCGTCGCCACCGTTGTCCACACCTCAGTTTCGCACCGCGCACTCAAGCAGTGGTACGTGTGACGACTAACCGACGTGACTCTAAAACCTAGGATCGACAGATAATCACGATAGAGTCCGGACGAAAAATGGAACCACGAGTACTGATTCTCCGTACCGGCGCCTCCACCGACGAAGACGGCGAGCGGCCGATCTGCCTCGAAGCTTCCCTCCACAATCACAAGCGTTTCACCGGCCACACGCGCGCACTGCAGCAGGGCGCCCAGCGCATCGCGCAGATGCACAAGAATCTGTCCTACAATCACAACGTCGGCGCCCGTCACGTGCTCGGCAAGCTCATACACGTCGCCATAAACTGCTTTGGCCTTCGAATCGTACAACTTGTGCGCAAGCCAGAATCCGCGCTTCCAACGCTCAAACGGCTCCGCGAAATATTCCGGTCTCTCGTCGGGAGGACAGTTTCGATGCGGCACTCTCTGAAAGCGAGTCGGATCGGCCGCATCAAGGGCAAGGACCTCTCCCGCGCCGTGCCGCTCAGCCTCGAAGGTCACCCACCCATTTGCGGTTCCCACGTCAAGGACGCTCTTTCCGCGGACGTCGACGCCACCGGTATAGTCGGCCCAGCGCCCCCGCAAGTCCCAGTCGCCAAACTGGGTTCCGAACTGAGGAAGATCCATTGTGTGGTACCACTTGCACTCATCGGGAGTCTCGACCGGCACAGGGACCGCGTAGCTCCAACCCTTTAGGCTAATCATTTCGCATCGGCAGGCGCGCTGATCACGTAGTACATGGGGTCATCGGTCGGTGCAA
>JAAXMC010000091.1 GCA_013036315.1 Vulcanimicrobiota bacterium | reverse complement strand
TAGCAGCAACCCATGCGTCTCGTGCAACAATTTCGTCAAACTCGGCACGCTGCGAAAGTATGCCGACTCGCTCGGCGCGCAATACGTCGCCACCGGTCACTACGCACGCATCGCACGGCAGGGCGATGGTCCGCATCTCTTTCGCGGAACGCACGCCAAAGATCAAGCTTATGCGTTAGCGCAGCTCACGCCGGAACAACTTTCGCGGTTGTTGCTTCCGCTCGGCGAGCTCGACAAGCAAACGACGCGCGAACATGCGCGCCGCCTCGGTCTGCCGGTGCACGACAAGGTCGAATCGCAAGACATCTGTTTCGTGGAAGGCGCCGACTATCGTGACATCGTTGCCACACTGCGTCCCGACTCTGCGCGCGAAGGCGACGTCGTAACGATGGCCGGCGAAATCGTCGGGCGCCATGCCGGTGTATCCGGCTACACGATCGGCCAACGTCAAGGCCTGCCCGCAAGCGGCGACGGTGCGCGTTACGTTACGCGGATCGATGCGACCACGAACACGGTCGTCATCGGGCGCGAGGACGAACTCGCGGTCGCTGGCCTAAGTGCGAATGAGGTCAATCTCATTCGGCCGGAACGATTCATAGGGAGCGGCACACGGGTGCTCGCGATGACGCGCTACCGCGCAAATTTAGAGCCGGCGCTGGCTTTGGTACATGGCGATAGCTTGAACTTGCAATTCGAGTCGCCACAGAAGGCGGTCTCTCCGGGCCAACTGGTGGCACTATTCGATTTGAACGGCGAAGAAGTTCTCGGCGCCGCCACAATAGAGCACACGTTCTAGCGATGGAACGTTTGTCTTAGGTATGGAAAAGCGGTCGTTAGTGTGTCATCCTGAGCGAAGCATTTCGCCTTTAGCGAAATGCGAAGTCGAAGGGCGCCCGAGCGCAGCCGAGGGCCGCGCTAAACGGAGAAATTGATGCTAGTGACTCCAGCAATCCTGACGCTGGTTTTATCGTCTTTGGCAATCACGCCGGCCGCAAGCGCATCCCCGTTCCCGTCCCCTTCGCCGACCACCCCGCCACCGGCATGGCCTTATAACCTCGTCGCCTTTCCGAAATGCATCGAGCCCGCGAACAGTGCAAACAACGCCATCAAAGTCTATGAAGCGCGCCGAGACTGGGGACGTGTAATCTCTGCGTCCATCACCGCTGCGAAGAAGCAAACAGAATGCGCAGATAAAATCACAAATAATCGCAGCGAGCAATACGTTCTACGCATGACTGCCGCGACAAACTACTCCCGGGCAGCTGATCTCGCAGTGCAAGAGAAAAAATACTCAATGGTCCCCGACATCGTAGCCCGTTCCAACCGCATTTATCATCTGATGACAGCGCATCCTAATTCAGCCTTGGAACCCGAACAAAGTGAATTCATCGCAGCAAACATCATCGCGAACAATGACCTTCTTGCGCAAATACCGTCAAGCGCAACACGAGTGGCGCGGAAACCTGCCGCTGGACAAGGCGCTAATGCCGTATTTGTCGCCAGGCCGGAGGCGCGCAACACGATCCACGTCGGCGACACCATCATTTTCCCACTTTATGACTCTCAGGGATCGCTGGAGCTCTATGCCGGTCCTTTGCGTAGACTTGGGGTTCGCACGATCGCTAGGCACGATCTATGGCAAGACACCCATTACCGAAGCTTCAACGGGTCAACGAGAGCATCACCTAACATTTACGACGCCGCATCGGATCGCGGCGAAGCCTTTCTCGCCGTGGGTCCCGGCATGGTAAGCGGCAACATCCTACTGAGTCTTCCGAAGAACCCCGAGCATTGCGTGAGCTGTCGCACTGTCCATTATTTTGTGACGGTTTTACCGAAGCGCTAAACGGTTAGGCAGTCGCAAGCGCGACGTCGTCGCGCAGATTCCAATACGTATCGCGGATCACGGGCCTGAAGCCCGCCTTGATGATAATCTCTTCGATGTCCTTACGCGTGGCCGCATTTGTCGAACCAGCGTCGTGCACGACTTGCTCTTCGAGAATCGTGCCGCCCATGTCGTCGCAGCCGTAGTACAGTGCGACTTGGCCGATCTTCAACCCCGGCGTGAGCCACGAGGCCTGTAAGTGCGGAACGTTGTCCAGATACAGCCGCGAAATCGCCAGCACGCGCAGATACTCTAGGCCGGTTGCCTCCTTGCCGCGCAGCGGCGTTTTCCACGGAACGTAGTACCACGGAATAAAAGCGGTGAAGCCGCCCATTTCGTCCTGCAGATTGCGGATGACGTCGAGGTGTTCGACGCGCTCTTCGTCGGTTTCAATCGAGCCGAACATCATCGTCGCCGTCGTCGGCATGCCCAGTTTTTGCGCCTCGCGCATGACGCCGATCCACTCCTGAGGTTTTACCTTGCGCGCGCTGATGCGTTTGCGCACGCGCTCGACCAGAATTTCCGCGCCGGCGCCCGGCAGCGATTTCATGCCAGCGTCTTTCAGGCGAACCAAGATCTCGCTCACCGGCAGCTGCTCGACCGTCGAAAGCCCGACAACTTCCGAGACCGAGAGCGAATGCAGATCGACGTCGGGATACTCGATGCGGACGCGTGCAAAGAGCTCTTCAAACCACGGCAGGCGCAGCTCGGGATTAACGCCGCCTTGAATCATGATCTGCGTGGCGCCCTGATCGGCTGCGAACTTGACGCGCGAGAGCACCTCGTCGTGCGACATCGTGTAGCCTTCGCCGTGCTTCTCAGGGCGGAAAAACGCGCAGAACGTGCAGTGCACGTTGCAGACGTTCGTGTAATTGATCGTCGTGTCGATGACGTAGGTCACCACATCGTCGGGATAGAGCTGCATGCGGCGTGCGTGCGCGGCTGCGCCAAGCTCGTGAATATCGGCCTCGCGATAGAGTTGCACGCCCTCATCGAATGAAAGGCGGCCGCCCGAAGCGGCCCGTTCCAGCAAACTAGTGAGAGACACCGATCGCCTCCGGGACGACGGGCGGCAGCGCTTCAATCGCGCCGATCGCTTGCAACTCGCGGCAGTACGCGGCCAGCCCGCGCTGCGCCGCGGAATGGAACGTGAAATTCAATTTCGCGTAATAGTTTTCGTAAAAGCCCGGCGGCCGCGCAATGATGGCTTGCGCCCGCGCGATCACCGCGTCCATGTTTCCGCGCGCCCACGTATACGCGTCGGTCAGCGCGTGCATGCAGGCGCGCACCGCATCGGCATCGCGTTCGTACACATCGCGTCGTGCGGCCCATACGGCAAAGACGGTTTGCTCGCCGGTCCAATCGTGCCAAAGCGCTCCCAGGTCGTACACGCGCTCGACCGGCAGCTCGAGCTGCGCGTCGATAGCCGCATCGCCGATCAACAAGGCCGCGTGGCCCGCGTTGGCGGCCGCAGCGGCATCGCCGCGTTCGACAAAACGCGCGTGCACGCCGTAACGGCGCTCGAGCAGCACGCGCAGCAGATTTCGGCCCGTCGCGGACTCGGAGCTCACGGCGATCTCCGCATCGTCAAGCAGCGCGGGCGGGACGCTGGAAACCAGCACGACCGAGATCACTTCGTCGCGCGCACCGATGCACAGGTCGGGCAGCAAGACATACCGCTCGAAATCTTTGGCGTACGCAAACGCGCTGATGGGGCTGACGTCGAGCCGCCCATCGAGCATCATTTCGTTCAGCTTCGACGGCACGTCGGCATGCAGCGTCCCGGGATAGGCGAGCACGCCCTCGTCGAAAGCCGCATAGACGGGCAAATCGTTGGTGTACTTGATGCGCCCGCAGTTAAGCATACACTTCTTCGCGCGGAGCTGCGGGCGGCGTCCAGTCGTGCGGAAACACGTCGTACGTACTGTTGCGGCGCACCGGAACGTAGCCCGCTTCTTCGATCAGGCGGCGGAATTCGCGATCGTCGACGTATTGGCCCGACTGCGTGCCGGCGCTATGGTAGATCATCTCTTCGTCGGTGCTGCCGTGGGTGCCGTCCATGTCGTCGGCGCCGAAGTGCAGCGCGACCTGGCAAATCTTCAAGCCTTGAATCATCCAGTAGGCTTTGATGTGATCGAAATTCTCAAGCATCAAGCGCGAGACCGCGAACATGCGCAAGTCGTCGAGGCCGGTCGTCCAGCCGCAGTCGTTGAGTTCGTTTCCGTCCGGGTGGAACGCCAGCGGAATAAAAGCGTTGTAACCCGGCGAGCGCCGCTGCGATTCGCGTAGCCGGATCAAGTGGTCGACGCGATCTTCGAGCGATTCGATTTGTCCGTACAGCATCGTCGCATTGGAGGCGATGCCTTGACGGTGCAGCTCTTCATGAATCTCAAGCCAATTGTCGGTGCCGACTTTGTTCGGGCAAATCTTGCTGCGCGTTTCCGGCGCAAAGATCTCCGCGCCGCCGCCGTTGACGTTGTCGAGTCCGGCGGATTTCAGCGTTGCGATGAGTTCCGGGTATTTCATGCGGTGGCGCTTGGCCATGTAGTCGAGTTCGGCCGCGGTGAACAGCGAGAGCTGCACGTGCGGCGCGCGGTCTTTGAAGCGCCGCATGAGCGGCAGCCAATAGTCCAGCGAGAGCTGGCGCGGATCGTGGCCGCCTACGATATGGATCTGGTTGAAATTGGTGCCCGTCTCAAAGGCTTTGGCCAACACTTGATCGGCGGCCATGCGCACCACGCGGTCGGCTTCTTTGAATTCGTCCACCGCAAACGAACAAAACTTGCAGCCGGCGTAACAGATGTTGGTCGAATTGACGTACCGGTTGAGAACGTAGTAGACGTTCTTGGCGCTCTTGCGTTCTTTTTGCGCCCGCGCCAAACGGCCAAGCGTATGGACGTCGCGCGTGGCGAAGAGTGTCAGCCCGTCTTCAAGCGAAAGCGGGATGCCTTCTTCAACTTTCCGCTCGATGGGTTTAAGAGCCGGGTCGAACACGTGCGCCGCCATCAGCCGATGCTTCGGAATCGGCGGCAACGCCCCTGGCGAACAGCCCCATACCGGCGAATTCCAGCACGGCCGCGCCCAGCATGATGATCGCCAACGCAAGCATCACTCCGCCGATGACGTCGGTAATGTTGTGCGCCGCGAGCTCGACGCGCGACCAGATGATGCCAACCGTGACCAAGGTAAGCGCCGCAAACAGCTTGTAGCGCAGCCAAGCGGCGAGCTGGGAGCGTAGCGCGAGTAGGCCGCACAGAAAATAAAATCCGGTAGCGATCGCGGCGTGCGAGCTCGGATATGAAAACGCGGTTTCGTGGCGTATCAGCCAGTCGGTCCGGCGCGGGCGCGCGAAGAAATCTTGAAAGCCGGTCGCCGCGCCCCAGCAGATCAATCCGATCGTCACCGCAAACAGCGCCGGCACGCGCCAATCGCGCCTGAATATTGCCAGCGCGATCAACGCAACGTACAGCGGACCAAGAACGTAGCCCCAGCCCATTTCCGTAAATCGCCACGCGATGGCGGTGCCGTGCCCGCGGAGAGTCAGCGCAAAAGCTGCAAGCGCCGGCGGTTCGGGATGCGTCGTGACGTAATGCCCGAGCCAAAAAAACACGGCCAGCAAGATGAACGCCGCAACCACGTGCCCGATTGCGTGCATACGATCGGTGACCATCTATCTCTCAGGATTCGGCGGCGAAGAGATCCTGTTGTCCCCGTTCTTTTCCGAACCGATCGGATATGCGTTCTAGATCGTCTAGACCGAAGTTGATGCGGCGCGGCTTGGTGCCCTCGTGCGGGCCGACGACTTTGAGGTCCTCGAGTTGCCTCATGATGCGAACCGCGCGCGGATGACCGATCGAAAACTGCGATTGCAGCGCAGCCGTCGACGCATAATTGCTTTCGATGATGAATTTGGCAGCCTCGAAGCAGAGTGGATCGACATCTTTCTTCTCTTCGTCTGAAATCGGTTGAATATCCACGTCGAGCAGATTTTGCGGGCGTGCCTGCTTGGTCCAAAAATGAATCAAACGTTGCAGCTCACCGCCGGATATGAAGGCGCCCTGCGCGCGAATCGGCTTGGGCGAGTCAATAGGCAAGTACAGCATGTCGCCGCGCCCGAGCAGCCGTTCGGCGCCGACCATATCGAGAATCGTGCGCGAGTCCACTTGCGACGTCACCGCGAACGCGATCCGCGAAGGGATGTTGGCTTTGATGAGGCCGGTGATGACGTCGACCGACGGACGCTGCGTCGCTACGATCAAATGAATGCCGGTCGCGCGCGCGAGCTGCGCGAGGCGCATAATCGTCGTCTCGACTCGGGCCGGCGCGATCAGCATCAAGTCGGCGAGCTCGTCGATCACGATCACGACGTAG
The DNA here is from genome assembly GCA_013036315.1 of Vulcanimicrobiota bacterium. Lineage (GTDB taxonomy): Bacteria > Vulcanimicrobiota > Vulcanimicrobiia > Vulcanimicrobiales > Vulcanimicrobiaceae > Rubrimentiphilum. The sequence continues at coordinate 7,470 of JAAXMC010000091.1, read as the reverse complement.
GGCAGATATTCATCCGGATACTTCGCATTGTACTCTTCGATCTTGCGCACACCGGCTTTGGCGAAACGTTCGTACCGGGCTTCCATTTCTTTGGTCATCTCGAAGAGGGCGCCCGCGGCCATGCGCGGGTCGGTGATGACCTCTTTGATGAGATGCGGGATGCCGTTGTACATGACCAGTTCGACGCGCTTGGGATCGATCATCAGGATCTGCACTTGGTCCGGTGTCGCAGTCACCAACAGCGACGCGATCACCGAATTCAAACATACCGACTTGCCGGAACCTGTGGCGCCCGCAATCAGCATGTGCGGCATCCGCGAAAGATCTCCGAAGACGGCGCGCCCCGGCACATCTTTGCCAAGCGCCATCCAGAGTGGCGGAACTTGTCCGCGCTGCGGCAGCGCCTCGAGAATCTCACGAATCGAAACGATTGAAACGGTTTTGTTCGGAACCTCGATGCCGACGGCTGACTTACCGGGAATCGGGGCTTCGATACGGACGCTGGTTGCCGCCAGCGCGAGCGCGAGATCATCCGCCAGGTTTGCAATCTTTGAAATCTTTACGCCGCGGTCGGGTTTGAGCTCGTAGCGCGTGACCGATGGGCCGCGTTCGATGTGCACGACCTTCGCGCCGACGCCGAATGAAGCCAGCGTATCTTCGAGTACGGCCGAACGCGCAGATTCATCGACGACTTGGGCTTGCGGTGGATCGAACAGCGAGAGATCGGGCAGCTTGTAATTACGCGGGCCGGCTACCGCGGGAGCTTCGTACTCGCCCTCAACTTCTGCCTCTTCATCTTCGTCCTCATCCTCATCCTCGTCCTCATCTTCGTCTTCGTCTTCATCTAAATCGTCGTCATCGAGCTCTTCGTCGTCTTCTTCCTCGACGAGATCCGGGTCGCCGTCGGCTTCCTCTTCCTCCTCACCCTCGGCCGCATCGTCTTCTAAAACTTCTTCGTCTTCATAGTCAACGACGACCGGAGGCTGCTGCGATAGCAGCGGCTCGACCGCAACGATCGACGTGGCAGCAGTTTTGGGCAGCGCAAACGCGTCGCGCAGCGTTTCGTGGCCTTCGGGCAAGGCGAGGCGCACTTTCGGCATGCGCACTTTCGAAAACGCAAGGACGATCCAGCCGATGATTTTCTTGACGGAGACGTCGCTGATCCAAACCGCCAGCAGAATCGCGAGCAAACTGATAACGATGCGCGCGCCGGTGAGTCCGAGCAACGCATGGAGTCCGCGCCACATCTGCCACCCGGCAAAACCGCCGCGCTTGGCGAGCGAGGCGTCGATCAGTACGAAATAACCGAAGGCGGCGACTCCGAACGTCGCCATGATGCGTGGAAGGTTTATCTCGAGGAAGATGATCGCGCCGAAGAGCGCGATGAGCACCGGGAAAAGTCCCGCGGCTGATCCAAAGAGCCAATGGAGCCCTCGCGCGGTTGCGGCGCCGGCACTCCCCGCGTGCGCGGGCGCCAAAGTAAGCGCGACGGCCAGCAGAACGGCGATGCCAATCGCCGCCATGCCGGCGATCTCGTAATTTAGTCGCGATTTCGCCGCCCGGCGGCGTACGCGTGCCATGGACCGCTTACTTCTTCATTCTAATAGGAGTTCATTTGAGCCAACGCACCATCGCCGTTCTCGAAGGCGACCAGACCGGACAAGAGCTGCTCGTGGAAGCGCTGCGCGTTCTCGATAAGTCGGTCATCGACGTCGAGCTGATATTCGAGCGTTTCGATCTCTCGCTGGAAAACCGCCGGGCGACGCACAACGCAGTCGTGCAAGAAGCGGCCGATGCGATGAAACGGACGCGTTACGGATTGAAAGCCGCAACGATTACGCCGCCGGAAAAGGACGACGTCGGTTCCCCCAACGCTATTTTGCGCAAAGCAGTCGGTGGCAAAGTCATCGTGCGCACCGGGCGGCGGTTGCCGCGCGTCCGTCCGGTTGCCGGCGTCCATGCTCCGATCTCGGTGGTGCGCATGGCTGTCGGCGATGCGTATGGCGCCAAAGAGTGGCGCGAAGGCGAAGGCGCGAGCGAAGTGGCCTACCGCACCGAGTCGATCGACCGCAGCGTCTGCCACATCGTCGCCGAGTACTCGTTCGTTCACGCCGCGCGCATGCATGCGAAAGTTTTCGGCGGCCCAAAGTTCACAGTGAGCCCCGTGTACGAGGGAATGTTTAAGGAAGAACTCGATGCGGCGGCCGCCCGCCATCCCGAAGTGCCTTATGATCCGCAGCTCATCGACGCAACCTACGCCCTTTTGCTGAGTACGGATGGCGAAATGCCCCTGGTCATTCCGTCGCTGAATCGCGACGGCGATTGCCTCTCGGATTTGGTGATGCAACTGTTCGGATCTATTGCCGGCGCCGAGTCGGTCTTACTTGCGTTCGAAGAGGGACTGAAACCGTCGGTCGTCATGACCGAAGCTCCGCACGGCACGGCGCCACGCCTGTTCGGCAAGAACGTCGCCAATCCGATGGCCATGATTTTGGCGGGCGGCGCGCTGCTTTCTTATATGGAAGACAAGCGCGCGCAAAACGCGTCACGCGCGATCTACGAATCGTCGCTCGAGGCGCTGCACGAAGGTATAGCCACCAGCGATCTGGGCGGCCATGCTTCGACAACGGATTTCACCGACGCCGTGATCGATCGCGTCAAGCGCAAGCTCGACGTATGGTCTAGTCTCTAATGTATGCTCGCATCTTGCGGTAGTATAATCAAGTATGTCTTTCCTAATGAAGGTCCGCGAATTTTTCAAAATCGGGAAACGGCGCAAGACCGCCCCACGCCGGAGTCCGGCCAAACAAAAGCCTCCCGACGATACCGAAGGCTCGGCCGGCGTGGGTGCAAAGTTGCGTCCGATGCCGCCGACACTCTCCGGCGCGGCCGCCCGTGCTTTCCCGCCCGAAGACTAGCCCGCGATCAATGCAACTCCCGCGAGTGCCAGAACGACGCCGGCCTTCTGTAATGCTGCGAGACGTTCGCCCAGAACGAAGCGCGCGAGAAAAACCGTGCTCGCGGGATACAACGACGTAAGCACCGCGGCGATCGAGAGATAGCCCGCATATGCGGCGAGCACGTAAAAAATATTAGCTGCCATGTCCAGTACGCCGGATAGCACAATAATGCCGAGCGCAGCCGGTGTCGCAATCGCGATCGTGCGGCGCATGACCAACGCGATCACTAAGAGCAGCGTGATCGAGCCGATGCGCGCGGATACGATCGGATAAAGCCCGGCATTGTGCCCGCCCAGCGCTAAGAACGTATAGAAACCGCCCAAAATAACTCCCGATGCGATTGCTTCTTTCACGCCGGCGGTTGAAAACTCGAACGTTCCGTCGGCTTCCGTCGATAGCGATATGAGGACGACGGCAAGCAGCGCCACTCCGATGCCGGCCAGCTTGAGGTTCACCAAGTGTTCCCCGCGCGCGGCGCCGACGATGACGGGAGTCAAAGCCGCAAGCACCGCGGTAATCGGCGAGACCACACCCATCTTCCCGATCGACAGCGCGTGGTAGAGCAGCAGCAATCCCAGGCCGCCGCACATTCCGGAGATGAATCCGAACGCCAATGCTTGCGGCGTCGGGTGCGCCGGGAAAAACGGCAGCGCGACGAGGATCAGCACCAAGCCCACGGCTTGCGAGATCACGGTCACCGCAAACATCGGGCTGCGCCGCACCGCGACGCCGCCGCAAAAATCGGCCGAGCCATAAAAAACGGCCGCAAGCAATCCTAATACGATTGCCACGATTTACCGCTGCGTCGGATCGAGCGCGTCGCGCAGCCCGTCGCCCAAAAGATTGAAGCCGAGCACCATCAGCGTGATTGCGACGCCCGGAAAGATCAGCGCCCACGGTGCGGAGAGCCAGTAATCGCGCGCATCATTCAGCATCGCGCCCCATTCCGGCGTAGGCGGACGCGCGCCCAGTCCGAGGTAGGAAAGGCCGGCTGCTTCCAACTCGGCGGTGCCGATGCCGAGCATTGCTTGCACGATCAGCGGCGCAAGAATATTCGGCAGGATGTGGCGCCAAATAATACGCGGCACACGCGCTCCAAGCGCCTTGGCTGCCTCGACATACTCGAGCTCTTTTACCGAAAGAACCGACGAACGCGCGAGCCGCGCATATTGCGGAATGTAAACGATGCCGACCGCGATCATTAAGTGATTGATGCTCGGACCCAAGATCGTCGTAATGCCGATTGCCAAAATAATCGAAGGGAATGCGAGCATCAGATCCATCAGCGCCATGATGGAGCTGTCGATGGCTTTGCCCAAGTACCCACCGGCTACGCCGAAGAACGTGCCGATCGTAATCGCAATGCCGACCGCCAAGAACCCAATGCGAATCGAAATGCGCGACCCGTACACAATCCGCGAGAAAAGATCGCGCCCGAGTTTGTCGGTTCCGAACGGATGCGCGAAGCTCGGATGCAGCGACTGCTGCGCGAGATTCTGCGCCAGCGGATCGGTATGCGCGATCAGCGGCGCAAATGCAGCCGTAATGATCAGCACGCCGATCAACCCAAGGCCGATCAGGGCGCCCGGCGACTTGACGAGCCGCCGCCACACATCGGCAGCATAACCCCGACCCGGCGCAATTTGTTCAGCGGCAGCGGCTAAGCTAACATCCATAGCGCGAATGGACCGTGCCGGGCGAGCGATTAACCAGGCAAAAAAGCGAGCCCGGCATGGTCCATTTGCGCTCAGAGTTCAGCATGATCCAAGCGCGAAAGCTAAACTACAACAAGCTTTGGATGCAGCGTGTGAAACTTGGTGCGGGCCTGATAGGCTTTCGCGACTTGCGTGATCTGCATCTCGCCCCACGCGCGTCCCATCATCGCGATACCGGTCGGCAAGTTGTGATCGCCGAAACCGTTGGGAACGCTGATCTCCGGCAGCCCCGCTAAGTTTCCGGGACTTCCCAAACCGGTGACGCCGTTATATTTCGCAGGATAGGCTTTGTCGAACTTAATGCCGACCGGATATGAAACGGTCGAGCGCGTCGGGTGTACGATCGCGTCGTAACCCGCAAAAGCCTTGCCGACCGCTTCGTTGAGCAGCGTGCGGCGGCGCATGCCGTCGACGTAATCGACCGCCAGCGCATTGTAGACCTGATAGCCGCCTAAACGATCGTCGGTGGATTGCAGCTCGCGGGCTTTGCCGCTTTCGATCAGATCGCGAAACGCCGAAGCGCATTCGCCGTTGAAGATCGCCTCGAAGACCGAACCGTAAGGACCGCGCGGCAGAGCTACGTTCGTCACGACGTCGGCGAACTCGCGCAGCACGTCGAGCGACGCCATGAAATTGCTCGCGACCGCCGGCATGATCCGTTCGGTCGACCGCGCGAGGACGCCAATCTTCGGTTTGCGTCCGCGAATCGAGGGAAACGGCGCATTCAACGAAGTCCGGTCGGCCGGATCGTGTCCGGCAATCGCGCGCAACACGAGTTCCGAATCGCGCGCGGAACGGCACATCGGACCGAGCTTATCGGAAGTCCACATCAACGCCATCGCGCCGTGCCGGCTCACCCGCCCGTATGTCGGGCGCAATCCGGTCACGCCGCAATAGGCGGCCGGCGCCATGATCGAGCCGTTCGTTTCAGATCCGATCGCAAAGCCGACCAACCCCGCTGCAACGGCGGCTCCGGGGCCGCTCGAAGATCCACCGCTCCAGTAATCGCGGTTCCACGGCGTTCTGCCCGGGCCGGTGAACGACGCATCGGCGTCGTCGTAACCGAAAACCGCCCGCCAGCTCGACCATCGCAAGCTTGGCCAGCAACACGGCGCCGGCCGCGCGCAGTCTTTGCACAACGGTCGCGTCGTAGTTAAAAACCTGGTTACGGTAGGGCGCCGCGCCCCACGTCGTCGGCGCGCCGACTGCCGCCAGCAAATCTTTTGCGCCGTACGGAACGCCATGCAGCGGGCCGCGCGATTTTCCGGAAGCGAGTTCGCGATCGGCGCTGCGCGCCTCGCGCAGCGCGCGATCGTGCATGATCGTCACGACGGCTCCGTAGGTGCTTCCGTATTTCTCCAGGCGCGCGAGATAGAGGTCGGTGAGCTCGACCGACGAGATTTTCTTTTTCGCGATCAGCGATCCGAGCGTCGTCGCGTCGGAGAAGGCGAGCTGCTCTTGCGTCATGATACGATCACTTTAAAGGAAGTAGCGGGTTCGACCGAATTCGGAATCGCCGTTCCCTTCGGATTGATGGCGCGGCCGATCTGCAGGTTGCCGTCGATGCCGTCGGCTATCGTCGCCAGCTCCGCGTCGGTCAGTTTCGGATCGAACGCGCGCATGCGCGCTGCCAGCGCGCTTGCAGCGTCGGATGGTTTCTTCGGCGCGGGGGTTGCAGTGGGAGCCGGCATCGGCGGCGTTTGCGCCACGGCTGGAGCTGCCAAAAGAGCTCCGGCGCTAGCCGCCGCAGCGATGAATTGTTTGCGCGTTTTCAAAACGGATCATACCTCCATCACCACCGGCACGATCACCGGCCGGCGTTTATAGCGAGCCATGATGGCCTTTGCCAAGCCCTCGCGTATGTGTTCTTTCACCGTGTTCACGTCGCGGATTCCTTCGACCGAAACCTCCGCGATAAGCGCCGTCAGTTCGGCGCGCAGTTCTTCCATCACGCCGCCCGCATCGGGCATGTAAAAGACGCCGCGCGAGATGATGTCCGGACCCGAGATGACGCGCGCCTCTTCGGTGTCGATTGCCACGACGACCATCATGAAGCCGTCGGCTGCGAGCAAGCGCCGATCGCGCAGCACCGCTTCGCCAACGTCGCCGACGCCCGAGCCGTCCACAAACACGTGCCCGCCGTACGTCTTGCCGATCTTATCGCCGTAGTCGCGCGTAAACTCGAGCACGTCGCCGTTTTCCACGACGAAGACATTGCGCGCATCGACCCCGGTTCGTTGCGCCAGTTTTCCGTGCTGCACGAGCATCCGGTATTCGCCGTGAACGGGAACGAAGAATTCGGGCCGCACCAGGTTGAGCATCAAGAGCAGCTCTTCTTGCGAGCCGTGCCCCGAGACGTGCGAACGGCCGTCGGTTCCGTGCACGACAATCGCGCCGAGGCGGAAGAGATTGTTAATCGTTTTGTATACGCCTTTTTCGTTGCCGGGAATCGGCGTGGCACTGATCACCACCGTATCGCCGGGTACGATCTTCAGGCGCGGATGATCGCGCACCGACATGCGCGTGAGGCCGCTCATCGGCTCGCCTTGCGAACCAGTCGTCATCACGACGACCTTCTCGGGCGGCAGCTCGTCGATCTCTTCCACGCGGATCGTGCGGTCTGCCGGCACGTTGAGATAACCCAGCTCGGAAGTTAGATGCACGACGTTGGTGAGCGAGCGCCCCAAAAACGCAATCTTGCGATCGAACGTGATGGCGTGTTCGACCACTTGCTGAATGCGCGGCACGTTCGAAGCGAACGACGCGACGATGATCCGTCCCTTGGCGTGCGAGAA
>JAAXMC010000090.1 GCA_013036315.1 Vulcanimicrobiota bacterium | reverse complement strand
GTTGCCATCGTTGCGCCCAGCTGTTCGGCGAGTTTGCGGGCTTCGTCCTCGTACCAAAACTCGAGCTGCGCAGCAACTCCCGGAGAACTTTCTACGAGCAGCAGCTTGCCGTTGAGCGGTTGGGCCCGCAGTTTGCGCAGCGTTTCGATTGCGACGGACTGCGAGGAGAGCACGGTGCCTAAACCTCCGCAATCGGGGCATGCTCCGCGCAGCTGTGCCGAAAGGTCCTTGCCGACGCGTTTGCGCGTGAATTCCAACAGCCCGAGGTTGCTGAACGATTGAATGGTCGCACGCGTGCGATCCCGGCGTAACCCTTCCTCGAGGACGCCGACGACTTTGTTGCGCGGATTCAGAGCTCATGTCGATGAAATCGCAGACGATGATCCCGCCGATATCGCGCAGACGGACTTGCCGGGCGATCTCCGCGGCCGCTTCGATGTTGGTCTTGACGATCGTGTCTTCGAGATTCTTGCCGCCGGTGAACTTGCCGGAGTTCACGTCGATGACGGTGAGCGCTTCGGTGGTTTCGATCACAATCGAGCCGCCCGAAGGCAAATTGATCTTCGGCTTCATCAGCCGCTGCAGCTCTTCGTCGATCTTATAGTCGTTGAAAAGCGCGGGTCCGCCCGGATAATACGAAACGCGGTCCAAGTATTGCGGCCCGAGCAGCTGCAGAAAGCTGCAGACCTTGCGGTACTCTTCCTCGTTGTCGATCAACACTTTGTCGACGTCGGCGCTCACGAAATCGCGCGCCGCTTTGTAGACGAGGTTCATGTCCTTGTGCAGCAGCGACGGGGAGGCCGCGCGTTTGTACATTTCGAGAATGCCGTGCCACATGCGGATCAATACGCCCAAGTCGGCGATCAGTTCGGCTTCGCTGACGCCGGCCGCAGCCGTGCGCACGACCGTCGCCATGCCTTCGGGGCGTATGCGTTTCATGACGGCTTTTAAGCGGTTGCGTTCTTCGGCTGTGTCGATCTTGCGCGAGACGCCGCTGTACTTGCCGGTCGGCATCAGGATCAGATAGCGCCCGGGCAGCGAGATGTTCGTGCTGATGCGCGCGCCCTTGAGGCCGCGCGGTTCTTTTACGATTTGCACGAGAACGTCGTCGCCGCGATTGACTTTTTCGCTGATCGTCCAGCCGCTGCGGCCTTGCGTAATTTCGACGTCGCCGATGTTCAGCGGCGTTTTATTGATGTCGTCAACGTACAGGAACGCATTGCGCCCCAATCCGATGTCGACGAAACTTGCGCCCATTCCGGGCAGAACGTTTTGAACTTTTCCTTTGTAGATCGAGCCGATAACTTTTTCTTCGCGCTCGATGTAGAGTTCAGCGAGGACCTTGTCCTCGAGGATTGCGACCCGGTTTTCCCAGGGATCGCTCGATATGAGGATCTCGGTTGACAAATTCACTCCTCCGCGAGGACGACCAGCATCCGGCTTTTCAGCTCCTGCGATCGCCTGCTAGCGGTTTCTAAAAAAATCTTACAGTCTCGGCGCAGCCCATCGTTAGAGGGCAGGCTGCCGTTTCGGCCCTCGTTCCCGCCGCGCGGGGACCGGACCTTTAATATGCCGCGGTGCCTCACCCGGAGGCCGCGTCATCAACCCAAGACTTCGAATCGCCGATTTTGGTTGCACTCACGCTCTTTTGTTCCCCGAAGGCCTTAAGCGTTACCCAAAACGCCTCGATCTTTTTGCGCGTAAATGTTGAGGAGCACGCCGATCGCGGCAAAGTCGGTCAGCACCGCCGAGCCTCCATAGGATAGGAACGGCAGCGGTATGCCCGTGATCGGCATGATGCCGATCGTCATGCCGATGTTCACGACGATGTGAAACGCAAACATCGCGACGATCCCGCCGGCCAGCAGAAAGCCGAACCGATCGCGCGCGCTGATCATTGCGATGATTCCGCCGAAGAGCAGCACGCCGTAGCACGCCAGCAGCAGCAACGTTCCGACAAAGCCGAGCTCTTCGCCGACGACCGTAAAGATGAAATCGGTCGAATGTTCGGGCACAAAGTTTAACTGTGTCTGCGTGCCGTGATGCAATCCGCGCCCGAACCATCCGCCGCTGCCGACCGCAATCTTCGATTGATTCAAATTGTAGCCGGCGCCTTGCGGATCGGCCTTGGGATTGAGAAAAATTAGCAGCCGCGCTTTTTGAAAGGGCTTCAATATATATTTGGTTTCGATTGCCAGTGCCATTGCGGCAGCTCCGGCCAATGCATAAGCGGCGAAGTGCTGCCACTTCGGCAATCCAAAAAACAGCTGCGCGCTCATGATCGCTAGAAACACAAGCGCCGTACCGAGATCCGGCTGCTTTGCGACGAGCAACGCGGGAATCGCGACCATCAGCAGAGGCTTCCAGAGCTCGGTCAGCTTCGTGTACTCGCCTTTGCACAGCACCCACGCGATCGAGATCGCGAGAATCAACTTCGCCGGCTCCGACGGCTGAAACGTGCCGAGCGGTCCCAGACTAATCCAACGCTGCGCGCCGTGCGAAGAATGCCCGCCGCGTAAGATGAACGCCAGCAGCAGCACGATCACCACGTACATCGCCGGCGCCCATTTCGCCAGATCGCGGTAGTCGATGCGCGAAAAGACGATCATGACGGCCAACCCGAGGATCGCATAGAGTATCTGCTTGTGGTACTCGCCCGGATCCGTGTGCAAGCCGGCAGATTGAATGATCACGATGCCGAAAATCGTTATTGCAATGCACGCCGCGACTAAGAACCAGTTCACGTGACTTGCGTAGCGGCGCGCCTGCGCGCCAAAACTATGGGTGGCCATTCCTATGGATGATTATCGGCTAAATGGTGCCTTTGCTCCTTGATCATTAGCCGGCTTCTTCGGCGCAAAGTTCATCGTGACCGAACGAGTAAGTGGCAGGCACGTTATTTTCGACATCGAGGCGAAAGATCGAATCGTAGTCGCGATTGAAGTCTGGATGGCGAACGATCTCGCGGGCGACGCGGTCACGGGCGGCTGAAGTCACGAATGGTCCACGAGATTCCGAATCTACTCCTGAGTCGATGATCAAGACGTAGTACTTCACTTGAGCGCATCCTTTCCAAAAAAGGATCCAGGATCCCACATAGGCGCCGTACTAACCTCCTCGTTCGCGGCAACAGGGAGAACCGAGCGTGGAGGGATCGCCTAAGAACCCAAAAAGCGACGTGCTCGCCAAGCAGGCGTATTGCACTGACCTACTCAAACGTGGCTTCTCGAACCCAAGAGTGATCGGTTCGCCATCCGATATCAGGGCAGAAAAGGATGGCGCAGTTTGGTATTTTGAGATTAAGTGCACGCGCAAGAAAGACAAATACTTCGGCGCGGCTACGCTGACTGAATGGATTCAGGCGGCGAAGGACCCAAAGCATTTTCTCTTTGTCGTTGCTTCCGAGAGTGACGGTTCGTGGATCTTCCAGGAATATGATCCCGAGACGTTTATCGGGCATAGCTACATACCACCATTTAAGATTTACTTCAATGTGACGATGAAGCCCGAGCAAATTATCAGGTCCAGGCGTCAATCCACAAGCGTGCCGATGACGCTGGAGCGTTTAAGACAGATGGAAGAGCTGTACCGAGCTTTTAAGAAAACGTAAGTCCAAACCAACTCCGCTGCCTCGCGGGCCTCGACTACGCTCACTCCGTTCGCTGCTCGGCCGTGGTTCGACTGATGCGCCTTTCGGCGCATCGCTCACCATGACAAAGCGGAAGCTAAGTTGCCGGTGCCGGATTGATCGTCGATTGCGGAGCTTGGCCGTTTTGTTCGGCGCTGCGCCTTCTGCGCCGGCGGCGGCGCGGCGTTCCCGGCGGCGGCCCCGGCGTGCGGTTCACGGAGATGATCGGCACGTTTGCAAGCATCGCGAAGACGCTGTCTTGATGTTCGAAACGAACGTCGATTTTGTCGCGGTCCACTTCGACATAGCGCGACACCACCTCGACGAGATCGCGTTTCATCGCCTCGATCATGTCGGGTGCGAGCGAGAGATGATCCGACATCAGCACCAAGCGCAGCCGCTCTTTGGCCGTCGCGCCGGATTTCTGATGACCGAAGAGGCTGTTCAGTCGAGTAAGCACGTCGTTTAACGTCATCGGCGGCCTCCCAGCAGCGATCCAAGTTTGTCCATGAACGTTTCCTTGTACTCGACCATCGGCGCCGCCACGTCTTCGCCGGCGATGCGCGCGGCGATCGAGTGATACGCCTTCGCGGTTTGCGAATCGGTGCGCAGCGCGATCGGCTCGCCTTTGTTCGTCGAAACGATCACTTCCGGTTCGTCAGCGATAACGCCCAGTAGCGGCAGGCGCAGAATCGAGTTGACGTCTTCAACGGAAAGCATCTTGCCTTTGCGCACGAGGTGCGGCCGCACGCGGTTGATGATCAGCTTCGGTGCGAACGCATTGCCGAGCAAGCCGACGACGCGGTCGACATCGCGGACCGCGGAAACCTCCGGCGTGCAGACGACGATCGCTTCCTGCGCGCCGACGACGGCGTTGGTGAATCCCATCTCGATGCCGGCGGGACAGTCGATCAGCACGTATTCGAAACGCTCGCGCAGCTCTTCGATCAGCTCGCGCATCGACTCGGTGTCGACCTCATCTTTTTCGCGCGCCTGCGCGGCCGCCAGCAGATACAAGTTCGGGCAGTGCTTGTCGCGCACGAGCGCATCGTCGAGCTCGGCTTTTTCCTCGAGGACGTCGAGCAAGTGATAACGCACGCGGCTCTCGAGGCCGAGCAGAATATCCAGGTTGCGCAAACCGACGTCAGCGTCGACCAGGGCGACGTTTGCCCCGCGTTTTGCGAGGGCCGTGCCGAGATTTGCGGTCGTCGTCGTCTTGCCGACGCCGCCTTTGCCCGACGTGATGACAATCGCGCGCCCGAGATTCACCGGAATCTGGGCGGACGAGGCTTGCGTGTCATCGCGAGCGACATCGAAGGGCTGCCGAAGGGGGAGCATATCAGCCTGCTTTCAGCGCGCCGATGAGCCGGCCGAAGAAGCCGGGCGCGTCGAGGTTGGTAAAGGGAATCAGGTCGCCTTCCAAGCGGCGCACGATCTTCTCGTAGATGCTGCGCAAGCGGTAGTCGCCCAGCACGAGCGGCTCGCCGCGGTTGGTCGTATCGATGATCTCTTCGTCGTCGGGAATGATGCCGAGCAACTCGATCGAGAGAATCTCGCAGACGTCGTCGATCGAGAGCATGTCGCCGCTGCGCACCATGTCGGGACGGATGCGGTTGACGATCAAACGCATGGGAATCGAGCGCTCGGCCAGTTTGCCGATCACGCGATCCGCATCGCGAATCGCACTTACTTCGGGCGTGGTCACGACGATCGCTTCGTCGGCGCCGGCGACCGCGTTGCGAAAGCCGCCTTCGATGCCGGCCGGGCAATCGATCAAGACGTAATCGGCCATCGTTGCCAGCTCGTCCATCACGCGAGCCATTTGATCTTCGGTGATCGCGTCCTTGTTGCGCGTCTGAGCCGCCGGCAAGATTGCGAGCGACTCAAAACGTTTGTCTTTGATCAGCGCTTGGCGCACCTGGCAGCGCCCCTCGACCACTTCCACCAAATCGAAGACGATGCGTTTTTCTAAGCCCAGCACCAAGTCGAGGTTACGCAACCCGATATCGGTGTCGACCAGGATCACGCGATGGCCGCGTTTGGCAAGCGCCGCCCCGATGTTCACCGTGGCGGTCGTTTTGCCGACGCCGCCTTTGCCGGATGTCAGCACGATCTTGCGAGCTTTCACTCCACCTTCTCCTTGGTTTTCTTGGCGACGCCTGCCGATGTAAGCGGCACGATCGTTATTCGTTCATTCTGCACACAAGCCGCTTCCGGCTGTTTCGGTACTTTGCGACCGCCGGCATCTGCCGCGATCAACGTTGCGATGCGCAGCTGCGTCGGCGAGAGATCCACGGCGTAGACTCGCGCGCCCGCATCGCCTTGCGCGCCGGCATGCGCGACGCCGCGCAGCGATCCAAAAACCGCGATGTCGCCGCCGGCGATCAGCTCCGCGCCGGGATTCACGTCCCCGATAACGACGATATTGCCGACGTTGTGAAGCGCCTGTCCCCCGCGGAGGGTGCCCACGTGATAGAGGGTGGCCGGCGCGGCCGGTTCGATTTCCGCGAGTTGCAGCTCCGGCTCCGGCTCGGGCGCAGGCACGAGCCGCCGCACGCTGCTCTCGCCGCGGCTGCGCCGGACCGCGATGTCTTTCCGGGCGCCCGCGAAATCAGCCGCCAGCGAGCGCGCAGCGTCCGAGAGCTGCAGCTCGCGCTTCGGCCGCAGCGCACGCCGCCGGGCCAGTTCCTCGCCGTCATCGGGATGGGCCGTCGTGACGCCTTCTAGGGTGATGCCGTGGCCGTTCAGCAGCGCGCGAAGCCGAGCCAGCTGCTCTTCCGGGAGGCCCTCGCGGCCGACCGCAGCCGTGGCTTGCGTCCCGGAATAAAACCCGGGGCGCTCGCTAAGTTTGCCCTCCAATTCGGCAAGAGCTTCCTCGAAATCGCGCTCTCCTAAGGCAATCTCAAGGCCGAGGCCCTTGCCGCGCAGCACCGCCATCACCGCAGGCGGTTCGGACGCGCAAGCGGCCGCCCTGCGGCCTCCACAGAAGCCCCACAATAACTTCCGCTTATGCACAGCTCGTCCACAGCCGAGTATAGTAACAAAGGAACCTGCGCTTGCGTTCTGGGAGTGCGCACTATCTGAACTCGGGCCCGCTCCCGAGAGTTATAGGTAATGATGATCATGCTGTTTCGTAAGATCGTTCCCATAGCGCTCATTTTGGCATTGCTGAGTGCCATATGCCCGGCACCCGCACTCGCGCTTTCCACCGCCAACGAAATTGCCATCGGACGCTCGTACGATCAACAGATCGTCGAGAGCAGCGTGGTCGAAACCGATCCCTTGCTAAACGCTTGGGTGCAAAGCGTTTCGAGCAAATTATGGGCCCAGACCGCACGCAAAGACGTGCCCTATAACATCAAGATTGTCGGCGATAACGACATCAACGCGTTTTCAACGCTCGGCGGGTACATCTACGTGAACACCGGGTTGCTCGACTTCGTACAATCCGACGACGAGCTCGCGGCCGTCATCGGGCACGAAACCGGCCATATCGAGCGCCGCCACACCGTCACGATGCAGAACAAGTCGCAAATTTTGAGCATCCTCTTGGGCATCGCGTCGCTCTTCTCGCCCTTCATCTATAACTTCGGGAATCTGCTGCAAGCCGGGGCGATGGCGAAGATGCAGCGCGTTGACGAGCTGCAGGCCGATGAATATGGACTGCTGCTGATGTCGCGGGCGGGTTACGATCCGCAGGCGATGGTTACGATGCAGCAGCATCTAGGAGCGCTCGAGGGCGAACACAACGACCTCGTCAACAAGTATTTCGAGAGCCATCCCGGCTCCAGCGCCCGCATATCGCACCTGCTGGGCTATACCGAGCTCGATCCGACCAAGGTAACGTCGCAAGAGCACTTAGTGCGCGCGCTGCACGATCTCGACGAAGATCGCTACAACGTCTCGAGCATCCAGCTGACCGACATTCTCAAGACCGACGCCTCGAATCAGCAAGCGCTGCTAGGGTTGGGACAAAGCCAACTGGCGCTCGGACTCACGAGCAAGAGCGAACAAACACTCGGAGAGCTCGCGCAGAGCAGCTCGCCCCAGGTCAAGGCCGCCGCGCTGCAGCGCATTTCGGCGCTGCGCTCCATGCAGGCCCGCCGCGTCGATCTGACCCGTCCCGATCTCGCAAGCCTGCGCGCGCAAGTCGCGCAAGGTCTGCAAACGCAATCGCAGGCTGAGGCACAAATCGGCGCACGTCACGACCAAGGGCACAGCCAATTGAAATCGCTGCAACTGCGCCTGCAAGCGATCCAGTACGAGGTTCCGGATTTTAGTTCGATCGATATCAAGCACGGTTCGCGTCTCGAAGCGATCGTCAAGACCGTCAGCGGCATGGGGCGCTCGGTCAACAGCGCGTTCCAAGATGCAACGGCCGCGATCGACAACGTCGGATCGATCGATGCAAAAACGAACAAACCCAACGGACTGCTGCGCGAAAATGCGCAGATTCTCGACGAGATGCAGGCTCCGTTGAATACGGCGCCCATTCCGTCGGATTCGATCGCCGTCTTCCCGTCCTACCCGCACATGCTCTCCGAAATCTCGACCGCAGATTCGGACATGGTTCGGGCGGTGGATGCGGGCCGGGCGGCTGCCATGCAGGTCGATAGCGGGCTGGCCGATCTCGACGCCTTCTTCAAGCGCCTGCAACAGATCCGTCTAAACGCCTTCGGCGACATCGACCAGTTCGACTATACGTCGCTGCTGCCGTACATGCAGAAAGCAACCGCCTCACTCGGCGCCGCGGCGATCTCCGCCTCGCAAGCCAACCAGCTGTATAACCTGGCGCGGGCGCGCCAGCTTTCGGCGCGCATCACGCTGCTGGGCGTAGGCACGTCGCCGCAGCGTTTTGACACGCTGCAAAAAGCGCTCAACCTGCGCTTCAATAACGAAGACATCGATTACACCGGCATGCTGCACGATAACGTCACACCGGGCGAACTGGCTGCAGCGACGATCGTGGCGGCCGATTACAAAACATCGCCGCAAGCGATCATTCGTGAGGCGCACGAAACGCACCGCAGCGTCATCGACGTCGCCAACGCCAGGGGTATGCACGCGCTCGCGCTGGAGATCTTCATGGGCCTGGTCTACCTGGATTACACCGACGATCCGGCCAAAGAAGCCCATCCCGACGGCAGCGGCGCAACAAATCAGAACATCGGGGTGTAGTAGCCTTTGATGGCTACCGCAACCGGTGAGATTCTCAGGCTCGTCCGCAAGGGCATAGACGTCCGCGCGGTGACCGCGCACACGCGCAAACCGTTCAGGCTCTATCTGTGCGGCGATCCCGCACTCGTCGTAGCCATGCGCGCCCTTCTGTTATCCGGGCACGACGACTCCGTGCCGCCCGACGCGGCCGCATGCTTGGAAACGATCGTTCCGGGAATGGCGCAACTTACGATGACGCGCGAGGCGCGCGCGGTCCTTTTCCTCGGCAGGCGCGGCGACGTTGCCGGCGCGGACTTCGCATCGTTGCGCGCACTGCAGTTGCCGATCTTCGCGATCACCGTCGATGCGGACGCCCAGCCGAACGGCCCGGCGTCACCGCCCTTGCCCGGCACCTTCGGTGAATACACCGTGACCGCCGTATCGAAGGAAGCGTTGCGCGGACGGGTCTTTCCGCACGTGATCGAGCGCTGCAAAGGCGTCGAGATCGCAGTCGGACGCAGGCTTCCGGTCATGCGTGAAACGGTGGCCTCCAAGCTGACGCGCGATGCCGCCAACAATGCACTGAAGGTTGCGCTCGCGAGCGCGGTCGTCGATCATATTCCGGTCTTCGGTCTGGTGCTCGGCGCGTTCGCATCGGCGGGCGACATGGTGGCGATCACCGGCATTCAAATGATGCTCTTGCTGCACGTCGAGGCGACGTATGGCCGCGATCCGGACGTCCAGCGCATGTGGCAACTTCTTCCCGTTGTGGGCGGCGGCTTCGGCTGGCGCATGCTGGCGCGCGAGCTTTCGGGATTCATTCCGGTTGCGGGCATCGCCATCAAGGGAGCGATCGCCTATGCCGGTACGATCGTCGTCGGCGAAGGCGTAACATTTTATTACGAGCAGGGCCGTCACATGAGCGCCGGCCAGGCGAGCTCGATTTACGAAAGTACGAAAAAGGACGCGCTCAACTTCGCGCGCGACCTACTGGCTCGTTTCACGAAGCGCTAAGGCGCGTCAGCAAATCCTCGTCGTTTAGCTGCTGCAGGTCGCGCGATACGCGCGGACGCACGCGTTGCGCGATACGCGCGGCCATGACCGCACGGTTTCCGGGCGCCATTCCCTGACGCCGCACGACAAAAAGATCGATCAGCGAGCGTTCTTCTGCGCTCAGCATGATCGGACGCACCGCGTCGGGCGCTTCTTCCAAGATCGCGGCCAGCTTGGCGGCCGCGGTATCGCGCACGACCAGCGTTCCCGCCGCCATATCGCCTAACCGTTTGTTTTCGGGCGACATGAGCGCCGCGACGGCGCTGATTGCATACAAGCCCGCGACGGCCTCGCCGACCCGAATCACATTCCGGATCGCGATGCTGGCGAAGTCCGCAGGGTAGCCGCCGTCGCGCACAACGCGCAAGCCCATCAGTTTCTTGCCGGGCGTCTGTCCATTCCAAAACGTCTCGAAGATGATGAAGTATCCGAAATAGATGACGAAGACGATCGTTATGATGAAAGCGATTGCCAGCGATTCTTCGAATTTGCCGGCCCTGGAAGCGTCGCGCATCGCGGCGGAGCTCATGTGCGTGCCGGCGTACACCAATCCCCAAATGATGCCGATCATGACCAGCGTTTGAATCGCCATGTCGATTGCGACCGCCAGGAACCGGCTGCCGAGGCCCGCGAGCTCGTAGGAAAACGCGATGCTCTCCGGCGTCTTCACCCGCAGCGTTCGATCCATCGCACCGGCGCTTCGGCTTAGTGCTATAGTCTGCCTATGAAGCGGTTCCTACCCGTGCACGCGCTTGCGGTGATCGGCCTCGTAACGCTTTTCAGATTGTACGCCGCTGCGGTCATGCCGCTCAACGACGACGAAATGTATTATTGGGTGTGGAGCGTGCACCCCGCGTATGGTTACGTGGATCATCCGCCGGTCGTCGCCTGGTTGATCGCGGCAGCTTCATTCCTTGGGCGCAGTCCGTTTGCCATCCGCCTGCCGTTCATTCTCTGCGAAACGATCGCCGCGCTGGCGATCGGGCGGGCAACGCTCGCGCTCGGTGCGAGCGCGGCGGGCGCCGGCGCGGCAGCGATCATCTTCGCAGCAATTCCGCAACCGGAGTTGTTCATCGCGCAAGCCAAACCCAACGCGCCGTATCTCCTGTGCTGGGCCCTCGCGCTGCTGTTTGCCGCGCGTTGCAAGGATCGCGTCAAGACCTCCGACGCGCTCTTTCTCGGTTTGGCGCTAGCGGGCGCGGTGCTCTCGCGGTTCTTCGGCTGGGCGCTCGTCTTCGGTGTGATCGTTTGGGCGCTGTCGGCGAGAACGGCCCTTGCGCGCAAACTGTGGATCCCGCTCGCGCTCGTAGCCGCCCTGTACGCGCCGTTCGTGTATTGGAACGCGACGCATCAGTGGATCAACTTCGCGTTCACGCTGTTTGCGCGGCCGGACTCTCACAAGACTGGACCGCTCTTGGGCAGCTTTCACGGTATTCGATTTGCCATATACGCGGTCGCTTTTGTCGTTCTGACATGGGTGGCGGCACGCGGCCGAAACGGATCGCTCGTTCGCTGGACGGCGCTTCCATTGGTCATCGCGTTCATCGTGCTCTCGTTCGTGGAAAACCTCGAAACGTATTGGATGCTCGGACCATTCACGTCGCTGTGCGCGGCGCTCGGACCCTGGGTTGTGAGTTTGCGGCGTCCGGCGCGCGTCGCGTTGGCGGCGGTGTGGTTGTCGGCAGCGGCACTTACCATGGCATCGATCGGCGACGCGGTGGTAACCCACGCGGGACCGCTCGGCACGCGCGACTTTTTTAATCGCGACCTGGCGGCAGATACCCGCGCCCTTCTGATCGCGCGCCACGCTCAACCGATCACGGACACCTACCGGATCGCCGGGACGCTGCAATACTACGGCATTCGCACGCTCATGATCGGCGATTGGAGCCAGGCGGTCGTGTGGCGCGAATGGTATGGCACGAAGCTTGAAGCGCATGCGGTGCTGTTGACGTTGGAGCCGCTGGGTGTGACTCCACGTCTGCGCGCCGAGGTCGAGCGGCAATTCACCCGCGTGCAGGCCGCTAAAGTCTTGCACTACGGCGCCTTTCCGGGTCCGCGCGTAGACGTGTACGTAACGTGGTGCGATAATGATCCGGATGGATCAGCGATCGTTCGTCCGTAAACGCGGCCGCGCATGGGAACGTCTGGAGCTATTGCTCGGGCGAACCGGGCGGCGCGGCTTGCGCGCCTTGGACGCCTCGGAGCTCTTTGAAGCCGGTAAGCTGTATCGCTGGGTCACGTCCGACCTCGCTTACGCGCAAGGTCACCGCTACGATCCGGAGCTGCAGCATTACTTAAACCGGCTGGTCGCGCGATCGCACGCGTTAGTGTATGGCGCGACCGTCGAGACCGGGCGCGAGCGTTTCGTGCGCTTCTTCGCCGAAACGTTTCCAAGAGAATTTCGCCGGTCGTGGCCTTACATCGGCGCTTGCGCAGCGGTCACGATCGCCTGGGCGGCGGTTGCCTTCACAATCGTCAGCAGCAATCCGGCGGACGCATATGCATTACTGCCCGACTCGATGGTGCCGGCACACATCAGCAAAAGCTTGCACGATTCCAATTTCGCGTTCACGCCCGAGTTTTCGGCGGGCATGTCCGCTTTTATCATCACGAACAACATCAAAGTCGCGGTGTTCGCTTTCGCGGGGGGAATCGTCACGCTGGGGCTCTTTACGATCTACGAGCTGACTTTGACGGGCTTGATGGTCGGCGGAATGGGAGCGCTGTTCGCGCAGGCCGGTTTCGGCGCCGATTACTGGGCGACGATTGCGCCGCATGGCTTCATCGAGCTGACCGCAATCCAAATCGCCGCGGCCGGCGGCTTATTGCTCGCCGGCGGCGTGCTGAACCCGGGCAGGCTGCGCAGGCAGGATGCAATCGCCCAGAACGGCCGGCGCGCGGGCGTGCTGATCGCCGGGGTCGTCGCCATGCTGTGCGTAGCCGGAATGATCGAAGGTTTTTTTTCGCCGCTGCGCTTCTCGATAGCGATCCGCGCGAGCGTCGGGGCGCTGACGGCACTGGCGATGATCGCGTATTTCGGTTTCGCCGGCCGGAAGCAATAGATGCAAGAGCTCTTTCGCGGAAAAACCTCAATCCGCGAGCGCTTCGAATGGCTGAGCCTGATCGCAACGCTTGCGTTTGCGCCCGCGATAGCTTTTATCATCGGCCAGATCTGGCACGAAATCATCGGCGTCTCTTCCATCGGCATCTTGATCGTCGTCGCGATGGTGTATGTAACGATCGCGCGCGGCGCGCTGCTCGGCAGCTGCGTCATGATCACCAAAACGCAGTTTCCGGACCTTTTTGCGGTTGTCGAACGCTGCGCATCGATGTTGGACCTGCCCATGCCGATGGTTTTTCTGCGCGACGACATCCGCGTGCCGGTCGTCGCCGTCGGCTTCGGCGACCCATACTCGCTCATAATTTCTACGCACTGGATCGACCATTTCAAAGAGGACGAGCTGACGTTCGTGATCGGGCGGGAGCTCGGCCACATCGCAGCCGGTCACACACGGCTCACGTCGATCTTGAGCGTGAACGGGCACGAAAACGCGATCGTCTCGCTGATCTTCGGCGCTTGGCTGCGCCGCACGGAGTATACAGCCGATCGCACGGGGCTGCTCTGCTGCGGAAGCACCGACGCAGCTTACCGCGCGCTCGCGCTCTGCGAGTTTCATGTGTTCGCGCGCAAAGTCGATCTCGCGGCGTTTGCACAGCAACGCGCCGAGATTGCGCAGGATTCCGTCCTTCGGCTGGGCGAGTGGCTCTCTCCCAATCCCTACGCGACCAATCGTATGGAGAGCGTCAGGCTCTTCCATCACACGCCCTTGTACGGTTACTGGGAGGAGCGGCTGGTAACGCGTCCGACCGCGATCCAACTTCCGGTCGAGCATCGCGCGGACGTCGTTACAAAGAACGATTGCGCGAGCTTCGGCCGGCGGCTGGCGGCGATCGCGATCGATCTCGCGCTGGTCACGGCTTTCGGTAACGTAGTCGTAACCACGGTCGGTGCGCATACCCCGGGCATCCACGTATCCACAATGGGCCCGGGCGACAATGTATCGTGGTTGGAGTTTCTCGCGTACAACATGATACTCGTGGCGGTCGCGGGACAGACGTTCGGAATGATGATCGTCTCGGTCCGCGTGACGAATCTGCATTTCGGCCGGCCGGGGTTCTTACAGGTGATCTGGCGCTACCTGATCGCGACGCCGCTCTTTTTCTTGAGTGTCTTATGGCCGGGTTTTTGGCGAATCGAGTTGCACGATCGCTTCTCGGGCACGCGGCTGGTCGGTTTAGAGCGAACGCTGCAGCGCACCGCGCTGCCGCCTTAAGCCTTCGAGCTACAGCATACCGCGCTGCTTGATGCGCAGATAGCGGTCGATCAGCGCGGTGGTGAGCTCGCGCGCCGGCACGTCGATGACTTGCACTCCCAGACGCTGGAGAATAGCCGCGGCTGCGCGGCGCTCGTCGCGGAGCTCCAGCGCGACTGCAGCGGCATACACATCACCGCTCGAGCGCGGCTGCGCATCCAACGCGCGATCGATCGCGCGATCGTTCATGAAGACGCAGACCACCACGTGGCGTTTCGCGAGGATTCCGATTTGCGCCAGGACCGTGCTCTGTGCCACCGGATCGACCATGTCCGTGAAAAATACGATCAGACTGCGCTTGTGCACGTGGCTGCGCACGTACGCAAAGGCCTGGGCATAGTCCGACTCCTCGAAGCGGGGCTCCAGATCGTGAACCAGCGCCGCGATCGCTGCGAGCGACCGGCCGCTGCGCGGCGCCTGCGCGCGCAGTATCTCGCCGGCGAAGGCGACCAGGCCAATCTTGTCGTTGGCTAACGATGCAATCGAGGCGACCGACATCGCCGCGGTCACCGCATAGTCGAATTTGCGCTGCTCATCGACGCGCGGCGTCATCAAACGTCCCGCATCGAGCACGATCATGACGTTTTGACTGCGTTCGACTTCGTACTCCGCCACCATCAAACGCCCGCGGCGCGCGGTGGCCTTCCATTCGATCGAACGGAATTGGTCGCCGGGCGCCCACTCCCGCAGGTTTTCCAGTTCCGTTCCCGTTCCGCGCAAGCGCATGCGCCGCAAACCGGCGTCGATCAAACGGTTGCGGACGTGCAGCGCCCCGTAGCGCTCGACAGCTGAAAGATCGGGATAGACCTTGATGGGCACAGGCGCCGGAAACCGCACTCTGCGCCGCAGAAAACCGAATTGGTTCTCGACCGTCACGTAGATCGTGTTCAAGGCGTCGGCGCCGCGCGCGACCGGGATGACGGCGCGAACCGCCTCGGCCTGCATATGCGGCGGTACGGAAACTGAAATTTCGTCTTCTGCATAACGCAGAACGCGACAGTCACCTTCGACGATCGCGACGCGCAGCGAAACCGATGAGCGGTT
>JAAXMC010000089.1 GCA_013036315.1 Vulcanimicrobiota bacterium | reverse complement strand
GCGGCTGGATGTGGGGCGGCGCAGACGACGATGCCGCCGTTGCGACGATTCATCGCGCGCTCGACTCCGGCGTAACGCTCATCGACACGGCGCCCGCCTACGGACAAGGCCATTCCGAGGAGGTCGTGGGCCGCGCGCTCAAGGGGCGGCGCGACCGCGCAATCATCGCGACGAAGGTCGGGCTCGAATGGGACGAGCACGGCGATGTGCATCGCAACGCATCCGCCGCGCGCATTCAAAAGGAAGCCGAAGACTCGCTTCGGCGCTTGCAAACCGACCATGTCGACATCTACCAAGTGCATTGGCCCGATCCGGCCGTACCGATGGAAGAAACGGCCAAGGCCATGGAGTCGCTGTACGACGCCGGCAAGATCCGTGCGATTGGCGTGAGCAACTTCTCGCCCGCACAGATGGGCGAGTTCGCAAAATTCGCCATGCTGCGAACGGTGCAACCACCGTACAACCTGTTTGAACGCGCCGCAGAGCATGATGTTCTTCCGTATGCTGTTTCGCACGGACTGACGGCGCTCACGTATGGCGCGCTCTGCCGCGGGTTGCTCAGCGGTAAAATGCGCACCGACACGCCGTTTCAGGGCGACGATTTGCGCCGCACCGATCCAAAATTTCAGCCACCGCGCTTTGCACAGTATCTGCGCGCCGTGGAACGTCTCGATGAACTGGCGCGGACGCGATTCGGCAAACGCGTCATTCATCTCGCGCTTCGGTGGGTGCTCGATCAATCCGGCGTCGGTATAGCATTGTGGGGCGCGCGGCGCCCGGAACAGGTGGACGCGGTCCCCGGAGCGCTCGGCTTTTCACTTGACGCACAGACCAAAGCCGAGATCGATCGGATCGTCGCGGAGGAAGTGAAAGATCCGGTCGGCCCTGAGTTCATGGCGCCTCCGCTGGAGGCAGCAGTACGATGATGCATGTTGGAGTCGTTGGTCTTGGAAAGATGGGCAGCGCGATAGCGCGCAACCTGCTCGCGCGCGGTTATCAGGTTTCCGTTTGGAACAGATCTCCGCAGCCCGCCGATGCGCTCGTCGCTGCCGGCGCGATGCGGCACAGCTCGCTTAAGGAGCTGGTCGAAGCGGTCGACACAGTTATCGTCATGCTGTGGGGCGACGACGCGGCGCGCGAGGTGACGTTAGGACAAGTCATTCCGGCAGCGCGCGCGCCGGAACTGGTTATCGAAATGTCGACGCTCTCGCCCGCAATGTATGAAACGCTTGAGGCTGCAGCGACTCGGCAAGGCGTAGAGTTTCTCGCCGCGCCCGTGCTCGGCAGCGTTCCATTGGCGCAGCAAGGCTCGCTGACGGTTCTACCCGGCGGACGCGAGGCGACGTTCGAGCGCGCGCGGCCGTTGCTGGAATCGCTTGGAAGCACCGTGACGTACACCGGCTCCGTGAGCGCCAGCGCGTATCTGAAACTTGCGAACAATACCGTTATCGGTGTTGTCGCGGAGACGCTCGCAGAGTTGCTCGAGGTGTGCGATCGCGCCGGAGTCGATCGCCCGACCGCGGTGAAGTCGATCAGCGGGGCGTTCGGAAGAGTTGCGAATTCCAAGACCCAACAGCTGCTGGATCGCGACTCCGACCCGCGCTTCTCACTGAACGCGCTGCTCAAGGATCTCCAACTCGCGCGCGAAGCCGCGCAAGCTGTGCGTGTGCCTACGCCGATTTTGGAGTGCGTACTGCCCGAAGTGCAGCGCGCCGCCGCGAGCGGCTTGGGCGATCGCGACTATATCGCGCTAGCGCTTCAGCGCATTGCCATGCCAACGGATTGACGACCTCCAAGGCAAGCAAGCCACCCGCCCGCACCGGGCGTTCCGATTGGCAAAAGGATTGACGATTGCCTAGCTGAACCGCACTTTTCGAGCCCTTCCTTACTGAAAGCGGTCGGTGGTTGCTTTTTTGCCAGAGACGGTTGGGGTGCAACCGTTCTAATCTGAGAGGATAAGCGCATGACAGGACTCTTCAACAGCCGCGCGTTTCGTGTTCTTGCCGGAATTGCCGCGGTTGCATTTGTAACCTCTTGCGCGGGGCACGGTACGACGCCCAAAACTTCATTTGCGATTCCAACGACGCCGCAATCGGTCTCGCCGGCGCAAATCCCAGTCGCGCCGATGGCAAAAACCGAAATCCAGCCGGCGAGCGAGATGAACGCGATTAAACCGATGGACTCGATCGAGCCCTCGAACTTTCAACCCATTCCGGGAACCGCGACCTATTCAGCCGCGTCGCGTGACGGTTCGCTTTGGGTGCTCTCGGATCAGCCGGCCGGCCCGGACAAATACATTTGGCATTATGTTAATGGCCTCTGGACGAACATCGGGGGCCTGGCTTCGCGCATAGCCGTCGCCTCGGATCCCAACACATTCTACGTCATCAATTCCGGCGGCGGCGTGTATCAGTACAACGTAGGCGCCAAGACCTTCACCCCATTAGGAGGCGGCGCCAGCGACGTTACCGTCGGAGTAGACAACACAGTCTACGTCCTCTCCAATGGAAGCCCAGCGGGCACCGACCAAGCCATCTGGCATTATGTTGCCGGCGCTTGGACGCAAGTACCCGGCTCGGGCGTCCGCATCACGGGTAACTGGGATACGCAGAACTATAATGTTGCCGGCGGCACGATTGCTTCGAATGGCTTCTATATCGTCAACTCGGCCGGGAATATCTACTATGAGAACGCCACGGGCACGTTCGTTTCGCTGCCGGGCCAAGCTTCGATAATCGTGCCAACCTTCAACGCCGGATTCTTTGCGCTAAGTTATCCCGCGAGCGCAAGCGGCAACACCATATTCTATTACGATCTCGATGCCCAAGCCTATTCAACCCCGGGCGGCTCCGCCGTCCAAATCTCGACGGACACGATCTCGCTTTACGCCATCGGCGCAGCCGGCGGCATCTATTACAGCCTACTGAAAACGCACGGCAGCATTCCGGTAACCTTTGCGAACAACTCCGGAATTACGCCCGCCTATTTCACACTCGTCGGAAACAACCCGTTGGATCGATTCGACCCGGCATTCTACCACGTCACCGCAAGCGGCCAATTGGTGCAGGTTGCTCGAGCCGACGTAGGCGCGGACGGGACCGCAGACTATAACATTCCTTTCCCCGCAGCAGGCACACCCTTTAACGTGCCTCTGATCAGAGCCGGCCGCATGTATATCAGTGTCGGCGCAAAATTCAAGACGCCGGTAAACTCGGATTTAACGGTGGCGGGCGCGAACGGCTGGTCCGACGCGAAAAATCCCGACTTCAACATCATGTTCGACGACTTCGAGTTCGATTACGTGGTCAGCCGCGACTCGGGGCAGCCGGGCCTAGGTCTAAATACGACGCAGGTCGACATGTTTGGCTTACCGCTCTCATTCACTTTGACGGGGCCCACAACCGGTACGAACACCGCCGGCTTCAAACCCGGTGCATTCACGCAAATCATGGACGGGCTAGCGGCCGATCCCACGTTCAAAACGCTCCTCGTTCCAGGAACCGTACCGGGCACAAGCATTACGAACCTGCGGGCTGTTTCGGCAAACATCGCGATTCAAAACACTCTCGATAACAACCCCGGCGTCCCCCATTTTGCAAACGCGACGTACTACGATAATTACATCGCCTCGGTTTGGAACCAGTACAAGAACCAGGCGTTCACCTTCTACTCATCCGCGTTCGGCACGTATACCGGAGCAGTGAACGGAAACAACCAATTTGTCTTCTCGCAACCCAATAAGCTCAATCTCGTATTTTCTTTGCCGTCCACAAACGACGTCATCATCGGAAATGGAAAGCTCGTCACGCCTTGCCAGGATCCGCACTTACCGGCCGACCAGGCTGCAGCGTGCGGCGAAATAGGAAGTTCGCTCAGCGCCGGCTTCAATCGCGGGACGCTCCTGGTCGACCCGACTCTTACCCGCGACTATGGCAACCATCCCTGTAACACGCAGTTCTACTACAAAAACAGTCCGTACAATCTCTATTCGCAACTCATGCACGCCAACAGCTGGCCTTCGCAAAGTGCGCCGGGCGGCGCAGCCTACGGCTTCGGTTTTGACGATAACTGCAATCAAAGCTCGGTGCTGATCGATAACAGAAATCCGAACTCGTTAACGGTTACGGTGCAGCCCTTCTAACGGGCAAGGCTAGGGAAACGGTAGCGGACTGCCGGACGGCGAGGGCGACGGCAGGGGCGCCCCGCCGCACAGCGTGCGCATCGATTGCTGCGCTCCTGCATCGGTGTAGCTCGACGGATGGAGGTACGCGAGGAGAAACGTACCGTCCATGCCTTGCGCGGCCGCCATGCTATATGTCATGCCGAACCCGGGCGGAACGGTAAACTGCGCGCTGACCAGCAGACCGGGCGTTCCGCAGAACTTCGGCCGCTGCACCGATACGCGGTACTTCACTTGATGCTGCGTGCCCGTTGTAGACTGCGGCGCCATGTCGGCCGCCGACATGAGATTCGGAAAGCCGCGCGCCTGGAGCAGTGTCATCATTTGCAGCGGCGCGTTACCCAGCCAAATGCCCGCGAGTTCGAAGTCCAAGCCCTTCTGCACCGCATTCCATCCGCACGGCGGGCTCATGTCGGGTAGACCGCCGTTGGGCAGCGGGCATGCGGACCGCAGCGCGGATTCGATCCCCGGATCAGGCGCGGCCGCCGCGCGCACATAGATCGTCGCGTAAGTCAAACCGCGCTGAGAGAGTGTGGTCGTTTCAATAATTGCCGGTTTGGAGCCGCCGACACCCACTGTCAAAACGCTGGCGGTTGAACCGCAGATTTTTGCGGTGGTTGTCGTCGTCTTGAGTTTCGACTTCGAGTGCGCGAGCGCGTTTCGGAGTTGCACGAGCAGCGCGCCGACGATCCCCGACGGAATTGGCAACACGGTCTGTGCGAAAAGGCCGTTCCGAGTTTTCCCCATCTTCGGTCCCTGCCAAATATTCTTGATCTCCGTCAGCGTAAACCCGCGCGGCAGTTGCACCCAGTCCGCGGGCGCAGCGAAGGTCGCAGGTGACGCCAGGGGCGCCGGGGCGGGCGATGGCACGGGCGTCGTTTGCGCAGACGACGGCAGTGCGCTTGCTAGAACAAACGCGCCAACCAAGAGTGCGTATAAGCTCTTCATGCGTTCCCCACTTCGGCAAAAGCTTTTAAGGCGCGATCCATTTCGTCCTTAGTTAGCTTGGCGCTGATTTGCACGCGAATGCGGGCGGTGCCTTCGGGCACGACCGGAAAGCCGAAACCCGTCACGAAGACACCCTTCTTCAAAAGCCGGTCGCTCATGGCAATCGCGGACGCCGTTTCGCCCACGATGATCGGCACGATCGCGCTCTCCCCTTCGAGCGGTTTAAAGCCCAGGTCCAGGAGACGCTCGCGGAAGTAGCGCGTGTTCTCGCGCAAACGTCCGACGAGTTCGGGATGGTTTTCCACGTAATCGATGGCAGCCAGCGAGCTGCACGCGACCGTCGCGGGCAGCGCATTTGAAAACAGCTGCGGCCGCGATCTTTGAATCAGCGTGTCGATCAACGCGCTGCTGCCGGCCACGAATCCGCCCGCCGCGCCGCCCAATGCCTTTCCGAGCGTTCCCGTAATGATGTCGACCTGGCCCTCGAGTCCGAAGTGCTCGATCGTGCCGCGCCCGGTTTTTCCCATGACGCCGGTTCCGTGCGAATCGTCAACGACGCTGACCGCATCGTATTTCTTGGCCAGCGCGACGATCTGCGGCAGCTTCGCAAGGCTGCCTTCCATCGAAAACACGCCGTCGGTGACGATCAGCACCGGTGCCGAACCTTGCACCGCTTTCAGCTTCTCCTCGAGATCGTTCATGTCGCCGTGTTTATAGCGCTCGCGGCGCGCTTTGGTTGCCAACCGGCAGCCGTCGATGATCGAAGCGTGGTTCAACTCATCGGAAAGAATCGCCGAGCCGGCATCGCAGATCGTCGGAAACAGACCGGTGTTTGCGTTCCAGCACGAGACGTACGTGAGCGATGCTTCGGTACGCAGAAATTCCGCGATCCGGTTCTCGAGCTTGCGGTGAATATCGAACGTTCCGCAGATGAAACGCACCGAGGCCGTGCCCGCGCCGTATTGATCCAATCCGTTTTTGCCCGCCTCGATCACCGACGGTTCATCCGAAAGCCCCAGATAATTGTTGCTCGAAAGCACGATCACGTCGCCGGCTTCTTCCATGTGCACTTCGGGCGCCATCGGCGTGGTTATGTGGCGCAGTTTCTTGTAGGTGCCGGCCGCTTTCAGCTTCTCGATTTCGCTCTGCAAGCTCCGTTCAAAAACGGTGTTCACGATATTCCTTTCAAATCGAGGACGATCTTGGCGGCCTCGCCGCTGCGCATCAAGTCGAAACCGCGCTCAAATTCTTCAAAGGGAAGCACGTGCGTAATAATCGGTTTGAGATCCACACGCCCGCTGCGCACCAGCGCTTCCGTTTGATACCACGTCTCGAACATGCGCCGCCCATTGATGCCCAGCAGCGTCAAGCCTTTGAAGATCACGCGGTCGGCAAGATCGATCGTAATACTTTCCGACGGAATGCCAAGCAACGCCACGCACCCGCCCTTGCGGACCGCGCGCAGGCCCATGTCGAGCGCTTGCGGGTTGCCCGACATCTCAAGCAGCACGTCGGCGCCGTCTCCATGCGTTCGCGCCCTAATCTTCTCGACGATCTGCGGATCGGTCGCGAGGAACGTTTCGTCGGCGCCTAACTTCTTCGCAAGCTCGAGCTTGGCCGGATTCACATCGACGGCGTACACCGCCGAAGCGCCCGCCGCGCGTGCGACCGGTATCGCCATGAGCCCAATCGAGCCGACGCCGGTAATGAGCACCGATTTGACGCTGACGCCGGCGGCCATGACCGTGTGCACCGCATTTCCGAGCGGATCGAAAACAGCCGCAAATTCATCGGGAATGGCCGGATCGAGTTTCCACACGTTGTATTCGGGCAGCGCGATGTATTCGGCGAAAGCGCCGTCGCGGTCGACGCCGATGATTTTCAAGTTTTCGCACAGATGCGCTTGACCCGTCCGGCAGAGAAAACACGTGCCGTCGGCGATATGCCCCTCGCCCGAAACGCGGTCGCCGACCGAAACCATGCGTACGGCCTCGCCTACCGCCGCGACGCGTCCCATGAATTCGTGCCCCATGACGAGCGGCGGCTTTATCCGGCTCTGCGCCCACTTGTCCCAGGAATAAATGTGCAAGTCGCTGCCGCAGATTCCGGCTTTTTCGACTCGGATGAGAACGTCGGTCGGGCCCAGATTCGGGACCGGAACCTCGCAGAACTCGAACCCCGCCTTGGGCGCGGTTTTGCAGAGAGCGCGCATGAAGGGCGCTCTATTCGACGTTAGCGGTTCGTTTCTTTGACTTTCATGCGGCTCATCGGAATGTAGCCGAGCTTTTCGAGCAGTGCCGTGTTCGATGCGATATAGTTGATGAAATTCGCGACGTCGGGCGAGGGTTTGCCCTTC
This sequence comes from Vulcanimicrobiota bacterium, assembly GCA_013036315.1. Lineage (GTDB taxonomy): Bacteria > Vulcanimicrobiota > Vulcanimicrobiia > Vulcanimicrobiales > Vulcanimicrobiaceae > Rubrimentiphilum. Next base: position 1,392 of record JAAXMC010000089.1, on the reverse strand, counting down.
GTGAAGATATGTTCGTACGACCAGATGGGATACTTCCCGGTTACGATCGATGCTTCCACCGGCGCAACGCCGTTGATTTTCGCGACGGTGAGCGGTTTGTCGCGCGTGTACGCGAGCGCCACGTACGAGACCGAGCCGGGCGTCGCGACCACGGTGGCGACAACGGTTCCGGAACTGTCTACCGTCAGGCCCGCTTCGTTGATCTTCGAGACGCCCATCATCGTCGCATTAAAGACGGCGCGGGTTCCGGACGTGCGCGGCCGGTTGATGATCACGATCCCTTGGTCGGCGCCGCCGGCATCTTTCCAATTCGTAATTCGTCCCGCAAAGATTCCGCGGACTTGGCTCGCGGTGAGATTGGTCACGTGTGCCGACGAGTTCACGATGACGGCAAAACCGACCACGGCGACTTTATGATCGAGCAGACCCGAGTTTCCGGGAGCGATCACATCGGAATCACCCAGCTCCGCAGCGCCCGACTTGGCTTGCGCGATTCCCACGTACGATCCACCGCCTGAGACCGAGATGTTGATGCCCTGGTGCGCTTGAGAATACTCGGTTGCAGCCTGTTTAACTAACGGGAGCAAGGCGGTCGAGCCAACCGCGGTGATCTGCGTGTCCGCCCACACAGTCGCGGGGAAGACGAACGCTGTAAGCGCGATCGCGGTAAGCAGACGTTTGATCATGTATAGTTCTCCTTTTAGAAGTCGAACTCGAGTTGAGTGCGGTTGTACTTGAACAACGGCGTTCCGCCGAAGATGAGCGTGTTCTTTTGCGTGCGCTCCGCATAGCGGTGGCGTATGAGCAATCCGTGATAGGGACCCGCTGACGGCGGCTTTCGGAAAAACCACGTCCCATCGAGGTTGCTTTCTTGCGTCGGCTGGGTCCCGATTGTGCTGTTTCCGTACGTGTAGATGGCGCGGCTTGCGATAAATCTGCCCCGGTGATCGGCCGTTTGGAGCGTCACCGCAAACTTGACGCCTTGACCGGGGCTGCGGCGATCGATCAAACCCTGGCTGATGCTAGTCGTGAACAGCACATCTGTGGCATAGGAATCCGTGTACGGGCTCGCCCAACCGCCGTAATACACGGTCGTCGTACCGTCCGAATTGTTGATGCAATCTGCAGTGCCGCCGCTGGGCAAAAAGTAAGGAAAGGTCACGCCCGCAGCGGTCGCGATCTGATGCTTCGAATTGCTGCACGAAACGCCGGTTGGAAGGCTCAAGGTGTCGCTGCGCTCGGGGATAGCGTTATAGCCAACCGTGAAATCCACGTTTTTCCAGGGCGAGATCCCGGCTTGTATTCCGAATGCCGTGCTCGAAATTTTTCCGATAACCGCGCAGCAACGGCTTCCTTTTCGCGTGTTCGATCATCATTCTGCTCGGCGCCGCC
>JAAXMC010000088.1 GCA_013036315.1 Vulcanimicrobiota bacterium | reverse complement strand
GCGCGGCGCCGCACCCGATACGCGGCATGTTTCGCATGTGGCCAGATGCGCGAATTCAATTTGCCGTGTCACTCCCGAAAACGCTTCTTCCAGCGAGATCTCGAGATCGTGACGGAGATCGGCGCCGCGCGCGGGCCCACTGCGCCGCATGGTTTGCTGCGCATCGCCGCGTTCACCGAAAAACATGTCGAAGATATCGCCGAAGCCGCTCGTCCCGAAGCCTTGGCCAAATCCGAAATCCGCGAATCCCTGTCCCGCGCTCGCGCCGTTTCCGATCGTTCCATGACGATCGTACTGGGCGCGTTTTTGCGGATCCGAAAGCACTTCGTAGGCTTGATTGATCTCTTTGAAACGATGCTCGGCACCGGACTTGTCGTCGGAGACGTCAGGATGATGCTTCTGCGCGAGCTTTCTGTACGCGCGCTTGATGTCATCGGCCTTCGCTGCCCGGCTTACGCCGAGCACTTCGTAGAGGTCGCGCGCCATCGGCTACTTGATCTCGGCGTCGGAGAGACGCGAGGACAACGACTCCGCGGTACCGGATGCCAGTGCCATCAAACGCGCATACTCCATCCGGCGCGGGCCCAGCACGGAGAGCATGCCGATCGCGCTCGCTCCGAACCGGTAGGGAACGGTCACGATGCTGAAGTCGATCATTTCGTCGACGCCGAGTTCGCGGCCGATCTTCACCTCGGGAGCTTCGGCGGTCATCGAGTCGGCGACGAGATCGTACAATGTCTTCTGCTCTTCGACGATGTTGAGAATGGAACGAAGTTTTCCGACGTCGTGAAACTCCGGCTGATCGAGCAGGTTTTGCGCGCCGGAGGTTGCGACAGCCGCCTGCTCCCCGGAGCGCGCGCTACGCAGCGCGCCGGTGACGACTTTCTTGAATTCATCGGGCAGCCCGAGTTCGCGTACCGCGGCGGCCACATCGGCTTCGCGGATGTCGCGCAGCATTTTGTTTCCGAGCCGTGAGTTGAGCGCATTGGAAAGCCGCGTCAGTTCGTCGGGCGTAGCATCGGCCGCTAGCTCGAAGAGGCTTTGCGACGCAACGCCCATCGACGTCACCACGATCGCCATCCCGGTTCTCGCGGAAAGCCAGATGAGTTGCAGATGCCGGAAGGTTTGCGCGTCGTTCGAAGGCTTGGTCGCAAAAGCTAGATTCTTCGAAAGCTTTCCGAGCAGCCGCGTCGCGCCGTCGATGATCTCGTCCAACTCGCGGCTGGCGTCGCGCAGCTCGTCACGAATGCGCCGGCGATCGTCGGGCCGCAAACTTTCGGGGTGCATCAGTTGATCCACGAAGGTGCGATAGCCGGCGTCGGAGGGTATGCGCCCGGCCGACGTATGCGGCTGCACGAGGTACCCGCTCGCTTCCAGGTCTGCCAGCTCGTTGCGCACGGTAGCGGAGCTGACGCCGAGCTGGTACTTCTGCGTCAGCGTCGCGGACGCCACGGGCTCCGCCGTCGCGATATATTCGTAGACGACCGTGGCCAGGATGTACGCTTTGCGTTTGTCCAGGTCGCCGGGGTGGCCGGGGTTCATGGGTCTATCTTAGCAATCGTTGGCTGGGAGTGCTAGCACCTGGGCTGCCGAGCGCCTTGTCGACCGCCTCTTGCAGCTCGTCCCACGAGAGGCCGCCGGCCGAAATGTACTCCACCCGGCCGTCCGGCGCGAGCACCACGGTCCCCGGAATCGGAGGGAGGGCATAGGCTGAAAACACGCTGCTGTCCGTATCCTCGAGCAAGGGCAGATCGAGCCGGTGCTGCCGCAGATACTCCCGGGCGATGCCGGCCGCTTCATTAGATACCGTCACGACGACCACGCGATCGCCGTAGTCGCGCGTGAGGCGCGCGAAGTACGGCAACTCGTCCGTGCACGGCGGGCACCACGACGCCCAAAAGTTTATGACGACCGGCTTTCCGCGCAGATGGGAGAGCGCAACGGCGCCCGCTTTGGTGCGCAGCGTAAAATCCGGCGGCGGCGCGCCGACGCGCACCGTCGCAAGCCCGCCCGTCGCACTCGCCGCCAGCAGCAGCACGCCGAGGATTTGCACGCGAGCTGCTTCGGCAGGCATGGCTACCGACTCCCGGTAAAATCGCGGCATGAAGACCTCGGAATCGATCGAGGCCCTCTCCCAAGAGAGCCGCCGCTTTCCGCCGCCGCCCGAATTCACCGCGCAAGCCAATGCGCAGCCGGGCATTTATAAGGAAGCAGAACGCGACTACGTGGCATTCTGGGCATCGTGGGCGCGCAAGTTGGAGTGGTCGAAGGAGTTTACCAAGACGCTGGAATGGAACGAACCGTTCGCGCGCTGGTTTGGCGACGGTGAGCTGAACGCGTCGGTCAATTGTCTCGACCGGCACGTACGCGCCGGCAAGGGCGACAAGGTCGCATACTATTACGAGGGCGAGCCCGGCGACCGCAGGATAATCAGCTACAAGCAGCTGCTCGAGGACGTGTGCCGCTTCGCAAACGGCTTGCGCAAACTGGGCGTGAAGAAAGGCGACCGCGTCGCCATCTATATGCCGATGATTCCCGAGCTGCCGGTCGCGATGCTGGCGTGCGCTCGTATCGGCGCCGCGCATTCGGTGATCTTCGGCGGCTTCTCGCCGGATTCGATTGTCGATCGCGTAAACGACGCGGAATGCGTCGCGTTAATCACGGCCGACCAGGGCTGGCGCCGCGGCAGCAAAGTTCCGCTGAAGAATAACTGCGATACGGCGATGGCGAGCACGCCCTCGATCAAACATTGCATCGTCACTAAACGCGTCGGCGATCCGGTTGACATGAAAGTCGGGCGCGACGTCTGGTGGGACGATGTGGTGAAAGATCAGCCGGCTGAATGCGAACCCGAGGCGATGAACGCCGAGGATCTCCTGTATCTTCTCTACACGTCGGGCACGACGGCGAAACCTAAAGGCATCAAGCATACGACGGGCGGTTACCTGACACACGTCACGATGACGCACAAGCTCGTCTTCGATCTTAAGGAAGACAAAGACGTGTACTGGTGCGCCGCCGATATCGGCTGGGTAACCGGACATTCGTACATCGTGTATGGCCCGCTCGCGAATCAAGCCACCAGCGTTATCTACGAAGGCACGCCGGATTTTCCGGGCAAGGATCGTCTCTGGGAGATCGTCGAGCGCTACAAGGTCAACATTCTCTACACCGCGCCCACCGCAATTCGCACGTTCATGAAATGGGGCGACGAATTTCCCGCCAAACACGATCTTTCGTCGCTGCGGCTGCTGGGTTCGGTCGGTGAGCCGATCAATCCCGAAGCATGGATGTGGTATCGCGAGCATATCGGCGGCAACCGCTGTCCGGTCGTCGATACGTGGTGGCAAACGGAAACGGGCGGCATCATGATCTCGCCGCTCCCGGGCGTCACGTCAACTCCACCCGGCAGCGCAACGTATCCGCTGCCCGGAATTGCCGCCGACATCGTGAACGACCAAGGCGAATCCGTGCCGCTGGGCGGCGGCGGATATGCCGTGCTGACGCGGCCGTGGCCCGGCATGCTGCGCGGCATCTGGGGAGACGACGAACGTTACAAGCAAACGTATTGGTCGAAGTTTCCGCACAAGTATTTAGCCGGCGACGGCGCGCGCCGCGATCTCGACGGCAACTTCTGGTTCATGGGGCGCATCGACGACGTGATGAACGTCAGCGGCCACCGCATCTCGACGACCGAAATCGAGAGCGCGTTTGTGGAGCATCCGAAGGTTGCCGAAACTGCCGTTTGCGGCAAACTCGACGACGTGACCGGCCAAGCAATCTACGCGTTCGTATCGCTTCGCGGCGGCGAGATTGGCAGCACGGAGCTTGCGGACGAACTACGCGAATACGTTGGAAACAAACTCGGCAAGTTCACGCGCCCCAAATACATTACGTTCACGCAAGAGCTGCCCAAGACGCGCAGCGGCAAAATTATGCGCCGCCTCCTGCGCGATGTGGCCGAAGGCCGCACGCTCGGCGACACGACGACGCTGGCAGACGCGACGATCGTGAAGGACCTACAGGATCGCGCGAAAGCTGAATCCTCGACGGCCGACGAATAAAGCTGGACGGGCGCTGCTCCATGTCCTGACGAGCGTTTCTCCGCGTCATGATGGGCTTAAGAGGTGTCATCCTGAGCGTAGCATTTCGCCGTAAGCGAAATGCGAAGTCGAAGGGCGCCCGAGCGCAGTCGAGGGCCGCGCGAGACGACGCTTCCTTGCGGGCCTCGACAAGCTCGGCCGTGGTTCGACTGCGCGTTCGCGTTCGCGAACGCTGCTCACCATGACATATATTCGGACGCACCACTAGAAGCTAGTTGCTGCTGCCCTTCGGCGGTGGTAGGCCCTTCAAAACATCGCGGACGCTCTGATACGGATAGCCGACCTTTTCATTTAGGCTGTCGTACCACGCTAGCGTCACGAGATCGCGCAGCTCGTCCGCGCCGCGCGCTAGCTGCGTCGCTGTATAGGTGATCGCAGCGGGCGTGCCTTGCGCGAAGCCGCCGGCTTTCTCGATGTCATAGAGTGGGCCGACGGCTTGCAGCGAGCCGTTGATGTAACCGGCCACGTTCGCCATGATTTGATCTTGGGTTAATAGCGTTGCCGGCGCGGTGATGGTTGAAGCTTTCATGAGCGGCCGCACGCGCCCCGGGCTGAGGTACCGGTTGACAAACGTGCTTTCAAAGAATGAGTGGGTCCGTTGCGACATTGTATAGCCGTTGGGATTCGGGTACTTGCCCCAGCCGTTGAAATGGATGGTGACGTGAAGCGGCTGACACGCGTCTTCGACAAAATGTCCCCACACGCCGACGTCGCGCAGGATCAGCGCTTGGTCGATCGCTCGGTTCGCTGCAGCTTCCGCGCGCGCTCCTGCCGGAGAAGCATGGCTGGCGCGGTAGTTATCGACGCGCCAATACGCGAAATCGTCGCGCAGCTGCTGCCAGCCTTCGACAATCGCGTACGGAGAATAACCTTGCCGGTACTGGTCGGTGTTTGCGGCTCGTAACGCCGTGTCGTAAGCTTCGCGGCTCTCAGGCATTTTTTGAAGCGACACGACGCCGGAGATCATGCCATTGTCGTCGAGGTCAACGTAATGCCCCGGATCGTTTTCCGCATCCCATGCCGTGCCCGAACCTTTTAAGCGATCCATTTCCGGCCCGAGATACATGACCTCGTACTGCGCGGGCATCGTACGCATGAACGCAGGCAAGGTCGACGGAAACGATGAGCCTGCGAGCTGTCCGATGATTTCGTGCCCTTTGTCTCCCCACGCAAATGCGGGCGCGGGCAATACGAATACTGAGGCAATAAGAAGACTTGCGATCCGTTTCATGCGTTGAAAAACTCCTTTAGCTCGTCGAGATGCGTTATACGCGTGGCCGGCGGGAGCGCCTGCAAAATGAGCGCGCCGTAACGCGATGAGGCGGCGCGGCCGTCGAGCAGCGCGACCATCCCGCGATCGCTCTTGCTGCGCACGAGCCGCCCAAAACCCTGTTTGAGCCGTACGATCGCCGACGGAATCATGTAGTGATCGAAGCCGCTCAAACCGCGCGCTTCCAACGCTTCGATGCGCGCCTGGACCAGCGGATCGGCGGGCGAAGGAAACGGGAGACGATCGATGATCACGCACGAAAGCTGCTCGCCGACGACGTCAATCCCTTCCCAAAACGTACCGGTCGCAAAGAGCACCGCGTTGGGCGTCTTGCGAAACCATTCGAGCAGATGCATGCGCGGGAGCTCGCCTTGCAAGCGCACCGGGAACGCAATCCGCTCGCGCACGAGCGCATAGACTTCGAGCAAGCGCGCGTGCGAGGTGAAAAGCACGAATGCGCGCCCGCGGCTGCGATCAAGACACTCCTCGATCAGCGGCGCCGCCAGCTTGGCGAAATGCGGCGTCTTCGGATTCAGCTCCGGCGGCGCGACGTAGAGCCGCGCCTGCGATGGATAATCGAACGGCGAGGGCGCGATCAGCTCCTGCGCCTCGTTGATACCGAGCGAACGCTTTAGGAATTCGAACGCGCCTTCTTCCGAACGGTTGTCGGCGATCGTTGCGCTCGTGAGAACGACGCTTTGCGTCCGGTCGAAGAGCATGGCGCGCAGGTACTCGGAGACGTCGTAGGGCGCGCTGTTGAGCTGATACGAACTGTCCGCGTCGGCGCGCTCGACCCACGCGATCGCCGTATCGCTCGGCGCTTGCGCACGTTCGATAGTCGCCTGGTGCGCCAAGATCGCGCGCATCGCCAAGTCGCGGCGGCGCTCGGCTTCCGCATCGTTCTGCGGCTTTCGCTTCAGCGCATCGTGCCAGTTCGCGTACAGCCAATTCTCGAGCTTATAAAGCGAATCGCGCAGCGTCTCGAGTGCCGGCCACGCCGATTCATTGGCATGCAGCGGATAGCGGTCGCCGGGAACGCGCGCGAGCGCGGATTCGAATCCGCGCAACCCGCGATCGAACTCTGCGTCGAAGTGACCGGGAACGGTGTAGGACCAGTGCAGCTTGCGCAGCATGCGGCCGATGGTGCCGCGCGAAAGCGTCGCGGTCAGCGCCGCGGTCGCCCAACGCTCGCACTGATGCGCTTCGTCGAGGACGACGAAATCGTATGGCGGCAAGAGCCCACCGCCCATCGCGAGATCCAGAAAAAAGAGCGCGTGGTTGACGATCACGATGTCGGCGAATTTCGCCTCGTCGCGTTTCTTGAAGAAGAAACACTCGCGGAAGTGTTCGCAGTACTCGCCCACGCAATCGTCGGCATCGGCGTCGAGCTGCTCCCATTCGTCGCCCGCGGGCAGGAACGGCAATTCGGCGCGGTCACCCGTCTGCGTGCGCGCGCCCCACTCCCACATCTTCTGCATCGTCCGCGACGGCGCCAACAGCCGGTCGGCGCGCATGTTTTCGAGCTTCTGCTTGCAGAGATAGTGGTTGCGCCCTTTGAGCAGCGTTACGCGCGCGGGAATATCCAGGGCGCGCGTTACCAGCGGTATATCTTTATTGTAGAGCTGCTCTTGCAGCGCGATCGTGCCGGTTGAAATAACGATCTTCTTCCCGCTGCGCAGCGCCGGCACCAGATACGCGAGCGACTTGCCCACGCCCGTTCCGGCCTCGACGATCGTGTGCATGCCCTCGAGAAAGCCGCGCTCGATGAGCTGCGCCATCTGTAATTGCCCCGGACGCGCTTCAAAACCGGCGAGCGATTTTTCGATCGGCCCGCCCGGCGCGAACACCTCGTCGATCGCGGTCACGATTCGAGCTGCGACTCGTAGACTGCGCCGGTGCTCGGATCATACACGCGCGTGCGCACCGGTTTCGGCGGCCAGAAGATCAACAATGTCAGAACAAATCCCGTGATCAACCCAGGCCCGGCGCGCACGTTACCGTCCATGAAAAAGCTCCGCTCGGCGGTCCCATGACGGTTGAAGTCGAGAAGCGCCGCCATGCGATCTCGCTCGAACTCGCGCGCATGGTGATGGTCGCCGGTTGATTACTCGCCTCCTCATCGCCCTCAATGTCATCGCATACGTATGGGAAACACTGACGGGCGCCTTGCGCACGAACCAGTCGCTGTACGATCACGGAGCGCTACT
>JAAXMC010000087.1 GCA_013036315.1 Vulcanimicrobiota bacterium | reverse complement strand
CATTCCGGCGGCCGCGCAAGAGGGCATGGACGTGCAGCCTTCCTACGTGGTGGTCGGCAACTCGCCGGTGTCGCTGCGCGAATCGATGCTGGCCGAAGCTTACCGCATGGGCGAGGCGGTCGTGCGCGTCAGCAAGGAGATCTGCGGGCCCAAAGGCTTGTTCGGAGCGTTCTGCATCGAAACGATCATCACGCCCGACATGCAGTTTTTCGTGATGGAGATATCCGCGCGCATCGTCGCGGGCACGAATCTTTTTATCGACGGCTCGCCCTACTCATATCTGAACTACTCCGAACCGATGTCAACCGGGCGCCGCATTGCGCGGGAACTAAAAAATGCCATCTCGAGTAATACATTGGGAATGGTACTGGACGATGGGTAACGCCGCCCGCGTAATTGCACTACTGACCGCGCTCGTGCTGCTGCCTATGCAAGCGCGCGGCGCACTCATGGCGGACCCCGACAAACTCTACGCTCAAATGAAGGCCGCGTTCGAAAAAGGGAACGTGCAAGGCTGGACGTTTTACAATCAGCAAGCCTATCTTTCAACGGTATTTAACGCGGGCCGCGCGTACTCGTTGCAGCGTCCGGACGATCCGGGCTACGACTATCTCGCGCAAACAACGGTGACCATGGCCGCCTCGCTGCACTACGATCCGCTCATCAATCACGAAGCCGTGCCGTGGTGGGTGCGCGAAGCCGCGCTCTACGTGCAAAAGAACAACCCGGATCCGGCGGAACAAGCCAAAGCCAAAGATCTTCTGGCGCGCGTGGACGCGCTCGAAGATCCAATCGCGCTGGCGCAATACGCCGATGAAGACGCCGCAGCGCTTCTGCAAGCCTATCCGCACGACTCCAACGCCCAGCTCGAGCGCGTCGAGGCCAACTGGCGCGGCTGGTTGATTACGCGCGATGCCTCATGGCGCAGCTTGGCTTTCGTGCATGCCAACGAACCGGCGTTTCCGATTGCGAACCTGCCCTCGACGTGGGGCCCCGGGTTTTTGAATGCGCTGCGCAATGCGGCGGCTGGCGCGGAGCCCTATACGCAAGGCGATCAGGTCAATGCGCAGTCTGTGGTCAATCGCATGCGTATGGTGAACGCACCGCCGATTATCGCGAACGTCAAATCGCAACCGCATGACGTGTATCTGACGACGCTGGCCCCGGCCGATGAATACTTCGGACCGTTGGGCATGTCGATTCTCGGCATTCAAAACGAGCTCAAGCGCGTGAATTTCATGATCGGCTACGGGTATACGACGCAAGAGAGCGGCGCTGCGGTTCAGATCGCAACGGCGATCGACGACTTGCACAAAGTCTACCCGCGCGACCGCGACCTGCCGCAGATGCTGCTCGACGTGTACAACACGCTCGGTAAGATCGGGACGCCGGAGGCCGGCGCCGCCCGCACGCACATGCGCGCGATCCTCACGGTGGAGTACCAGGACACCCCCGAAGCCCACAAACTGCTCGCGGAATAGGGCGTTCCGGAAGACCGAAGGGAGAGGCGGCTTGGGCGCGGTACCAATCCTGTCCACCACTCGTGGAGAGGATGAAGTATGGCTCGTAAGACTATCGATTGCCGCGAATTCCCAAGCGAGAAAAACTGCTCGATCGCGATTGCGGCCGACAACGAAGACGAATTGTTGGATTCCGCCGTTACGCACGCCGTGCGTGTGCACGGTCATCAAGACACCCCCGAACTGCGTGCCCAAATTCGTTCGGGATTCAAAGAAGTCGCCCTCACCTAGAATCTAGGTCCAGGCTTTTTCCAAGAGCGCATTTTTTGCGCTCTTTTCTTTTCGACCCCTATCCATTGCGGGCGCAGCGCGTGATGGTATCATGTGAGATGCAGAGTATGGCGACCACGATGCGCGACCGTCCCGAAATCGAGTACCTCGACGGCCACCCTTACCCGAAGGTGAGCCCGAAGATGAGCCACGGCCTCGTGCAGCTGGCTCTGGCTACGGTAATCAAGGCTTGTGCCGGCGATCGCGGCTTCGTCGTGCCGGAAGTTCGCTTTGATCCGGGTGCGATAGCAGGTACCAAGAAAACTGAGTTTGTTCCCGACGTAGCCTTCTTAAGCCGCGAGCGCCGCGAAGCGCTGTCCGGCAAGGGGCGCGAGAAACCGCCGCTCTCTCCCGAGCTAGCGGCCGAAGTGCGCTCGCCTTCCGACGACCGGCGTTACCTCGCTAAAAAGATCGCGCGCTATCTCGCAACGGGTTCGGTGCTCGCTCTCGACGTCGATCCCAAGACGCGCCGCATAGTTGCGCACGCCGCCGGCGGAATCCGCGAATATAGGGCCGGAGAACGCTTCGAGCATCCGGCTCTGCCGTGGCTGAAGTTCGACGTTAATGTCATTTTTGCGGACCTCGATCCATTATGAAACACGATGCGACCCCCGAAGTCCAAAAGACGGAAGAAGAGTGGCGTGCCGAGTTAGGGCCGGAGCGTTATCACATTTTGCGCGAAGCGGGCACGGAGCGTCCGTTCAGCGGGCCGCTGCTCAACGTGGACGAAGAAGGCATGTACACGTGCGGCGCTTGCGGCGCGGAACTGTTTGCATCGGATTCAAAATTCGAATCGCACTGCGGGTGGCCGAGTTTCACGCATCCCGAACAGCAGAAGAACGTGCGGCTCATCGACGACAACAGTTTGGGGATGCATCGAATCGAAGTGCGCTGCAAGCGTTGCGATTCGCATCTCGGGCACGTCTTCGACGACGGTCCCGGCCCCGAGGGCACGCGTTACTGCATCAACTCGCTGTCGCTGGGTTTCAAGCCGAAGGGTTAGTGCTCCGAAACCGATAGCGTGTTGCCGTCGGGATCTTTGAACCATGCGACCTTGCCGTCGGGACTGTCCCAAATGCCAAGGTCGTCTTGCTTTATCCATTCCATGTTCAAGCGTAAGAATTCGACGCCGCGCTTTGTGAGGTCGGAAACAACGTCGCGTATGCCGGTGACTTCCCAACCGACGATCGTGCGCTGCGACGGCGGTGAAGTTGCACCTTTTTGGAGCATGATCTTATTCGCGCCGGCGCGATACGAGGCGACATATTCATTGTCGCTGACTAGCTCGAACCCGAGCACGCCCTCGTAAAAGGCGCGAGCTTTTTCGGCGTCGCTCGTCGGCACAAAACCGTTCATCGGATAGTTCATAAGGCTCTTTTCGGCCGGACTTACCCCTAGTGTTTTCGTACCAGTACCCCTTCCCCGGCACGACCTCGTGCCAGAAAGGTCTACTGATGAAACAGTTACTTATTGCTTTGGTCCTGGCGGCCTTCGCCTGCTCGGTCCAAGCCTGCACCTCAAAGAGCTCGGCTCTCGTCCCGCTCGTTTCCCAGCAGCAGCACCCCGGTCAACCGGTCACGGCGATGGACGGAAACGGCGGCGGCCCCTCCAGTAACTGCCCCGAAAGCGGCTGTCCCGACCCAACTCCGACGCCCTAGCTAGGGAGTGCCCGCAGGGTAGTACTAAGGTACTACCAAAGCAATGGTGCGGCGGGTTGAACCGCCGCACCATGAGTTTACTCAAAAGAGCGAACCGGCGCAGACGGTTCGGCGATGAGAATTTCAGCGAAGCTTTTTTAGCGGCAGACTATCCGGAATGCCGCCGCTTGTTGAGCGAGCTCAAGGACCCCGTGCGAGCGGCCGTCCTGACGGCCAAGGTTGACTTCCGCGAGCAGCGCTACGTTGAAATGATTCAACCCCTCGCAGGCCTGAAACCGAAGGACGCGCAGCTCGCCATCGAGTGCGACATCCTTTTGGGCGCCGCATACGGGCACACGAGCGATTACACGACGGCGCGCCTGCGGCTCGATCGCGCGATCGAGAAAGCGCAACCTGGTAGCGACCTGCACGCGGACGCGCTCTTTTACAAGGCGCTTATCGCGTGGCTCGAACACGAACATCGCGAGAGCGAAGGCATAGCCGCGACCTTGACTCAGCATGCTTCGGCCAACAATCGCGCGCGCGCACACGTGCTGCTCTCGTGGATCGCCGTACGCCGGCGTGACGTCGATCGGCAAGTCCACGATCTTATGACAGCGCTCGACGTGCTGGCGGGTACCGAAAACCCCGATGAGTATTATCGCGCCAAAGCGCTCCGGACGCTGAGCCTGCTGAGCCGCGAACTGCCGCTGCCTAAAGAAGCGCAACGTGTGCGTGAGACTTATGCCGCGATCCAATGGGCTCCCGGAACTCTGCTGGAGCAATTTCAAACGCAGCGCTACCTAGGGTGGATCGATGCATTGGAGGGAGACGAACTCGCAGCTTTTAAAGCTTTCCGCGCGGCGTCAGCGCTCGCTCCTTCGGAACATTGGCGGGTGCTATGCTTGACCGATCGCGCATACCTTGCGCGCAACACCGGCGAACGAACTTTTGCGCACGATGTCTTGCACGAAGCCCACGAAGTGGCGCAAAAACTGTCGTGGCACGAAACGCATCGCGAAGAGCGATCCTCACTGTTCGTTTTAGCGGAGCTTTTTGCAACCGTCGACCCGTCGCTTTCACAGATGTATCTCGCGCAGTTTCGATCGTTAAACACATCGGTCATGCTGGGCATTTCATACGACGACGACCCGCGCACGCGCGCCTTTGCCGCGTATTCGTCGGGTAAAGCGCTGCTCGAGCTGGGAGAAAAAGAAGAAGCCGTCGCGATGCTTTCCGAAGCGCGTGAGATCTTCGACGCCTACCATTACGGCTGGCGTACTGCGCTGTGCGCGCTGGCGCTGCATAAAGCTACCGGCGAGGCGACCTGGCTTCTCGATGCGCGCCGGCAGGTTGCGCCGTGGCCGCACAGTTGGATCGCGCGCGAGGTTGCCGGTTCGGGCGACATTAGCGCCGACGCGCGGCTATCGAGGGCGCAGCGCGCTGTGCTGGATCTACTGCTGGAGGGCAAGAGCAATATCGCCATCGCGAACGCGCTTGGCCGCAGCCCTTACACGGTTCGCAACCACATCGCGCAGCTGTTTCGAACCTACGACGTCAGCAACCGCACCCAACTAGCCGGGCTCTTCCGAACCCACAAGCGCGCGTAGGGAGGAAGGCTGGTACATCCGTACTAACCTACGGGTGTGGGCGGAGACCGGGCTGTTGCCGCGTTAGAAGCATTGGATCCAGGGGCCGCCGTGCTTTCCCGGCGGCGCTTTTTTCTGATAACCAAAAACCATGTCGCGCCCGTTTTGCATCTGGCACCCCAGATGTATTGCCTCTCCCGGCGCCGGCTCGGGAGCAACCTCCATCCAGATGGTGTCGTTCGTTTCGGCAAACATCACGACATAATTTGAAAGATCTTTTTGCGCGGCCGGAAGGTTTTCGATGCTGCCTAAGGCGCCTTTGAGATAAGCGACTGCGTCTTGGTACTCAGGAGGCGCGGGCGCGTTTCCGGGCACCGGACCCGTCAGTTTGAAATTCTGAAGTGGATCGGTCCGCGCCGGGTCCTTCGCCACGCCGGTTTCTCTACCGAATGGGTTTCCGGCATCATATTGCCACAGCATGCCGCCGCGGCCGCTGGAATAGAGTTGCACTTTGTGAATGTTTGCGAAGGCCTTTTCGATCAGGGATATGTGTACCGGGTATCCCATTGTATCGGCATCGTGATGTATGTGGGTGATCGCAACCAGCGTCTCACCGTATTGAGGCGAAGGAGACGGCATGATGAGGGATTCGTTGGTCCCCTTTACCCCATCACCGTTACGGTATTTGTGATCATCCGTCTGGTACATCCACACGCCGACATCAGTGAATGTGCCCTGAGCGTTGATCCGAATGCCGGACTGGGCGAGAACGGCCGCCGAAGAGAGAGCTAATGCGAGAACAAACCCCGCGAGCGTGCGCATCCCGACTCCTATAACGCGGCTAGCGACTCCCCAAACGCCTTCAGGAATTCGGTCGTGTCGTTGTCGTCGAAAACCAGCGGCGGCTGAATGCGCAGGATGTTACCGAACCGTCCGCCCTTGCCGATGAGCACGTTGCGCTTGCGCATCTCTTCGAGCATGCGCGTGGCTTCGGCTGTAGCGTAGGCCTTCGTCTTCGGGTCCTGCACGAGCTCCACGCCAATCATTAACCCGTGGCCGCGCACCTCGCCGATCAGCGGGAAACGTTTCTGCAGGTCGCGCAGGCCGGCCAGCAATTTCTCGCCCTGGCGCTTGGCATTTGCGATCAGGTTGCGTTTTTCGATCACTTCGATCGTGACGCGCGCCGCGGTCGAGGACAACGGATTGCCGCCGAACGTATTGATATGCGGGCCCTTAAAGACATCTGCCAGCTCCGGGCGCGTGATCGTGATGCCGATCGGCAAGCCGCTCGCCAAACCCTTGGCCGACGTGATGATATCGGGCACGACGCCGTAGGTTCCGGTGATGCCGAACATGCCGTCGCCCAGCCGTCCCCAGCCGGTTTGCACTTCGTCGGCAATAAAAAGCGTGCCGAATGGTTCGAGCGTTTCTTTCAACACTTTGAAATACTCGTCGGGCGGTGCGATGATGCCGCCGACGCCGGCGATCGTCTCGGCGATCATGGCGGCGGGATTGCCGTTGGTTTGCGTTTCGATCACGCGTTTGGCCGACTTCGCGCACGCGATGCCGCACGACGGATAGGTCAAGTTGAGCGGGCAGCGGTAGCAATACGGACTCGGCACGAAGGCGACGTGCGGCACTTGCGGTCCGAAGTTGCGCCAGTTGCTTTGCCCGGCCAGCGCAACGGTGTAGAGCGTGCGGCCGTGATAGGCTTGTTCGAGCGACAGAAAATCCGCTGAATTCTTTGAAAGGCGCGAAATGAGCGCGGCCATTTCGTTGGCTTCCGAACCGGAGTTCGCGAAGAAACTTTTCGTCATGCCGTCGGGCGCGATGTCGGAAACTTTCTCGGCCAGATCCAGCATTTCGTCGGTCAGGTAAAGCGTCGAG
>JAAXMC010000086.1 GCA_013036315.1 Vulcanimicrobiota bacterium | reverse complement strand
TTTGCGCGTATTTAAGATTCACGTCGGCCGCCGCGCGCTGCTGCCGCAACTGCTCGACCTCCGGACGGTTGCGCAGCGCGGTCACGACGAGATCCGCTAACGGCGGCTCCGCCGGCAACTGCAACACCGGGCCCGTCGGCACGAGGTTCGCGTCCCACACCGGATCGTTGGGATTATCGGTGAGCAGCGACTTCAACTGATTTTGCAAGGCGCCCACGCGCTGCAGCGCGGCGTACACGTTTTCTTGAAAGACCGCGATCTGCGTGTTCGCCTGCACGACGTCGATCGGCGCAGATACGCCTTGCCGCGCGAGCCTCACGTTGCTGTGCTGCTGCGTGACCGTATCGCGCAGCGCTTCTTCTTGAATTGCTGCATTGCGCCAGGCCGAGACTAAATCCCAATACACGCTTTCGACTTGCGCGACCGTATCGGCCGTGACGCTCAGCGCGTGCTGCGACGCAGCCCGATCGTTGATTTGCGCCAGCAGCAGGTTGCGCGATGCGTCGTTTATGCCGCGATTCCGCCCGAGCGGCTGCGAAAAGCTTACTGAAAAGACGGTCGGATAGGCCGGATCGAATGCGTTGATCGTGGTGTTGTCGTAGATCTGCCGGCCCGACGCGCTGACGCTGTACTGCTGCCCGGCCGGCGTCACGCCTTGCACGCCGGTGCTGAGCGACGTATTGCGCTGAACGATCGGCCCGAAATTCGGGCCGGCGAAGAACGCATTTTGCGGAGCTTCGGTAATGTATTGATATTGCGGCTGCACCGAAAAACGCATGTCGAACGCGCCTTGCGCCGCCACGATCTGATAACCCGCGATGCGGCGGTTCGCCTCGACGACTTCCAGATCCGGATTTTTCGCAAGCGCCATGCCGACCGCATTCGGGAGCGATATGCCGACGAAAGCTTGCTGCGTGACGCCGATCACATCGGGCGATGCTGCCGGCACCGGCGGCGCGGCATAGCCGGGCGCAACGACCGGAATTTTCGGCAGCACCGGTACCGGAGCGGGCGTCGGTACGGCGGCCGCCGCGGCTAAGAGTAGAACGGCCAGCACTTAGGGTACCCGGACGGCGGTTTCGACCGACATGCCCGGCCGCATCGGATATTTTTTCGGATCCGCATCATCGATCGTTATTTTGACCGGAATGCGCTGCGTGACTTTTACAAAATTGCCCGTTGAGTTTTGAGTCGGGATCAGCGCGTACGTGTTTTGCGAAGCCGGGTTGATCGCGACGACGCGCCCGTGGAACGTCACGCCTTTGTATGCATCCACATGAATGTCGACCGGCTGACCCGGCCGCATGTTTCCGACTTGCGTTTCCTTGTAGTTCGCCGTAACAAAAACCTGATTGGGAATGAGCGTCAGCAGCGGAATACCGGCGCTGACCGTTTGCCCCACTTCGACTTGCTTTTCGCCGACATACCCATCGATGGATGACCGTATCTGCGTATTCGCGAGGTTTTGCTGCGCGATCGAAACGGTAGCCTCGGCCGCAGAAATGGCTGCCGGGCCTTGCGCCTGCGAAAGTTTTCCTTGCGCCGTTTGTACGCCGCCCTGCGCGGCGCTGACGCCGGCCTGCGCCGACCCAATCCTTTGTTGCGAGGCGTTGAGATTCGCAATTGCGACGTTGACGTTGTCTTGCGCTGCGGAGTACTGCGACTGCGCCGCGGCGTAGGCCGCGCGCGCTGCATCGAGCTGTTGCCGCGGCAAATCTCCGGTGGTTACGAGCGATTGCGCGCGTTGATAATCGCCGCGGGCCCGCGCGAGCCCCTGTGCTGCGCCCGGAAGCGCCGCCTGCGCGGCTTGCACTTGGGCTTGCGCGGCAGCGACGCCGGCTTGCGCGAGCGGAACTTGCGCGGCTGCACCTTGGACCTCGGCCTGCGCTTGATTGACCGCTCCGGATCCTTGCTGCACGCCCGCCTGTTGATTTTGTAAGGCCAGCTGCAGATTGGCACGCGCCTGATCGAGCGCGGCGCGTTCGGCTGCATTGTCGAGTACGATCAGCAACTGGCCCTTGCGGACCGGCTGATCGGTGTCAACCAGAATCTTATCGAGGCGTTCGCCGATCTTGCTCGTCACCAGCACCGTGTTCCCGTCAATCCGGGCGTCGTCGGTCGACTGGTGGACGTGCGCGTAGCTGTACCAGTTGATGCCGTAGAGCAAGAGCAGAATCGCTATAACAGCGCCGGCGGCGATGAAAATCGGACGCAGATTGCGCCGGGGACCCGTCGCTTCCACCTCGTCTGGAGCGGGAACGTCCCCGCGTGTTACCGGAGGCTGTTGCTCGCGCGTTTCCATTTACCGCTTTCTTGCCCCGTTGAGGAACATGCCTACCTGGAATTCGATAACCTGCATGGGATCGGCCGCGTATTCTTCCGGAAAACGCTTGCGCCCCATCACATACGAGAAAATCATGCCCATATAAAACCGCGCCAGGAACAGCGGGTTGCCGGTCAGTTCGCCGGCGGCGATGCGCTTGGCCATATAGTCGGCGACGATCTTCTTGATCGCCGTCGGTGCGCGCCAGGCGGCCTCCCCGACCGACCTTTGGCTTTCTTCTTCTATTAACGACATGACGATGAGGTCGCGCACGTTTTCCATGCGCTGCACTAAGGCCGCGGCGATGCGAACGAGATCGCGTTCCAGGTCGCCATCCAGGCTTGCCAGCAACTCTTCCAGCTCTACCGTGCTGCAATAGTGCTCGACGCATGCGTCGATCAGCGCGTCCTTGTTGCCGAATTGCCTGAATAACGTCGCCTCGTTGACGCCGGCTTCATCGGCGATCTCGCGCGTCGTCGTACCGCGGCGTCCTTTGATCGCGAGCAGGCTGCGCGTCGCCGCCAAAATGCGCAAGCGCGTTTCACTCGAGCGGCCCGCGACCGCAATCTGCTGCAGCGCCATCAGTTCTTCGTAAAGACCGAATCGGAGACCGGGACGTTGGTCTTATAGGGATCGAACGTCGAATCGGCAACGGCTCGAACGCGATAATTCGCGTCCACGTGCTGCGAGGCGATGACGCTGTAGGCGCCCTCGGTCCGATAGGTTTGGGTCATCGTGATAGTGCCTTTGAAGTAATGCCATTCCATGCGCACCGTTGCATACGTTACCGGATCGACAAAGGCCAGCGTTTCTTTGATCTGATCGCTGTAGATTTTCTTGGTCATGCTGAGCACCAAGAGCTGGCGCCCGCCGACGGTGCGAACGCCCGCGTAGGCGATGTTGGAGTCTTTCTGCCAGCCCTGCGGATCGTCGATGTCGGCGAACATCCTATCGATCCCGCGCATGTACGACGGCGGGTGATCGAAGACGACCTCGTAGTTGGCCGGCCGCTTATAATAGGCAGTGCCGTCCAGGTGCGGCGAGAACCAAGGAAAGCTCAGCATGTGGACTTGGACGTGCATGCGCGTTTGAAATGATTTCAGGGACGCATTACGGGCCTCGATGTGCCTGATGATCTCCGACGCCGTGTGCGGCGCAGCCGGGGCCGGCTGGCCAAGGGCGGGGACGGCAGCTAAAACAGAGGCGAGCAAGAACGCGATCGGGCGCTTGGCGGTCAGAAAATTCATCGAATCTTTCTTTGAAGGTCAGTGCAAGTACTTACTTGCATAACGCACGGCGGCCCTGCATGGGTTCCGCGTCGAAAGGGGGCCCGGTGCTGACCGAGGAGCTGCTGCTAAAGGCCGCCGGGGACGTAGGATTGACTCCGGCCTCGTTCGTTATCACCCGGCTGGACCGGCCCGGAGAGCGCATCTCCGTGCAGCCGGACCACTATTTCTATCCCGCCAGCATGATAAAGACGCCGCTGGCCCTGGCCGCATTCGAGCTGGTGCAAGAACACGTGCTCAATCTCGATGAGACATTCCAAGTGACTCAGGCGAACATGACCGCGAACGATAAGGATTCGCCGCTCGTGCCGGGTTACGTCGCTCCGCTGCATCAGCTGATCGAATTGATGCTCACGATCTCCGACAACGTGGCGACGAACGTGCTCTTCGATGCGCTCGGCCGCGAACGCGCGACGCAGATCGTTCAGCAGCAGTTCGGGCTTGCCAACACAGCCTTCCATAGAAAGTTGTCGAGCGATCCGCTGATCGTCGATCCGGGCTGGGACAACGTCCATCGCAACTCGCATACGGCCGGCGACGCGGCCAGACTCTTCGAGCTGATCGCGCGCGACGAAGTGCCGTTCGCGCGCTTGTTTCGCAGCATCTTGGAGCGGCAGCAATGGAACAACAAACTGCCCGCCGGGCTCTATCCGGGCGACCGCTTTGCGCATAAGACCGGCGACACCGGTGAAGTGACGCACGACGGCGGGATTTTAGATACGCAGGAAGGCGCCTCTTACGTGCTCGTCGTCTACACCGGCTTGGTATCCAACGACGCCAACAATGCGAAATTCGGCCCATTCATGAGCTCGATTCGAACACACTTGTAACAAACGCTAGGGCACGGCCGCCTGCGTCTGCGCGCTTCGCGACCCGTCGGTGACGATGACTTTCACGATCAGCGGCGGCTTCTCGTATAATTTTAGATTGGCCGCAGGTGTTTCTTGCTCGAAGATGCGCTCGCGGAAGGTTTGGCCGCGGTCGGACGACACCAGAACCGAGTAGAGCAGCTTCCGGCCGCGCTCTCCGGCGCCGTGCCACCGCAAGATGAGGCGATGCTTTACGACCGTAGCGCTATCGATGGCCACGGAAGGCGGAGTTTTGGACATGATTATCGTGTCGAGTAATCCAAGTGGCCCGCGCAACTCTACCGAAGCGATGGGATCCGAATACGGCAGATGTTCCTGCATCGCTATCACGTAGTGCAGTTTGCCGTTTTCGTCCATCCACTGCGGATCGAATCGACGCCGCGCAACCATGCGGCCGGAGACATCGAGCGCGACGACTGAATACCGCCCGTTTTTGTGGTCGGGAGTAAGTCCTCCACGTAGATCGTACGACGGCAAGAGTTTCGCGCGAACCCTCCGCGGCTCGCGCGCCATTCCGAAGCGTACCAGCAGTACGGCGGGATCGACGATGTGCTGCAAGCCATCGATGAGGTGAGAGTACGTGCATTGGCCGTCCCAAGCTGATCCGTACGCATCGCCCATGAGGTCGGGGGGCGATCCTTGGTGACGCTCGGGTCCGATGACGATATTTTTTGACGTCAGTTGAAGGCCCCACGAGACCTGCGTGCTTTGATTGTGATAGTTGACCTCGCATTCGCTCAGCATGCTCGCCGAGCTCCAGATATATTCCGGCAGCGAGTGGGCGAGCTCGTGCGCCGGCGTCGTCCATGCCTCGGCGGCGCGCACGACTATAACCTTTGTCGTCAGCGTGCGGCCCGCCGTATCCGTGCCGTTCAGAAGATCCATGTCTTTTTCGGTCAAGAGCGCGATCGTTCGCGCCACGCCCTGCATCATTGCAGTCGCGCCCAAGCGATCCGCCAGCGCTGCGCTGAAATTGTCGTTGTGACGGCGGTTGATAAATACGTCCGCTTTGAACGCGTCCGTCCACGAAGAATCCAAAACGTTGGCGTTTGACAGATCGAGCGGATCGCCGATGCGCGGCATGGGCAGACCTTTAGGCGCCAAGGGATAGACGTCGGGAATGTTATCGTACATGTCGGTGCGCAGCACGCCGGCATCATCGGTTAAGACTTTACTTTTCTGATCGAAACTCGTCGGCGAACGCGTCAGCGAAAGCACGACCGGCTGGAGCTGCGTCAGGGGGCCGGCCGTTTGCGAGACATGGCCGTTGAGCCACATCGTAAAGCCGAGCGAGTGATCGTTTTCGTCGATCAGCTCGGCTTCGATTGCATAGAAATCACCCGGTCGCGTGAATATGAACGGCGAGCCTTCGGGCTGACCGAGCACAGCGGGCACGATCATCTTCCACGGCACCATGTGCCCAGTGTGGTTAGACGGGCCATAGAATTGAAGCAGCTGCGGCGGGCTGTCGTAGATCCGCCGCCTGACGCCGCCTTCGTGCAGCCAGAACCGCATGCGAACCGGCTTGGCGTCGCGGCAATCCGTCGTGCCTTTCATGAAAATTTCGTTACGGCTGCCGATTTTCGTCAGCGTGCCGTCTTTCACGTAAGCGTCCACGCCAGCTAGCGTACTCGGACGATTTTGGATCATATCCAATTCGCCGTAGTAACTGATCGTCGAACCGTCCTCGCGGCGAAGTTGATCGGGTTTATTCTTGAAGACCGGATCGTCTTGATACGGACCCTGGATCGCCTCGAACGCTCCGTCGCTTAAAAAGCGCTTACACGTGTAATCTTCATGACCGTAGATATCAGGCGTTTCATGCGGCGC
>JAAXMC010000085.1 GCA_013036315.1 Vulcanimicrobiota bacterium | reverse complement strand
GCGCCGACACTTCGGGATTAACTTTTTTGAAGTCGTCGTCGGTCAGGATGACGTAGTCGCCCTTTTCGTACTCATAGCCCTTAACGATCTCGTCCCACGGCACCGGCTTGTTCTCAACGGTGCAGATACGCTCGTAACGGATCCGGCCTTCGTCCTTGCCGTGCAGCATGTTGAACGAGAGATCGTTCGCCTTGACCGCCGTGAACAGCTTGACCGGAATGGTGACGAGTCCGAAGTTGATAGATCCGGACCAGATCGCGTGTGCCAAGAATGTGCCCCCTGTGGATAAGTGCGCGTCTATTATACCCTACCCCTAGGCCCAGGCGCGCTGGGCTTTCTTGAGGGCAGGCTCGAGGGCGGCCGGTTTCCAGGACTTGCCGGCCCACAGATCACCCTCGTCCTGTAAGCGCTTGCGGGCATTGGCGATGGTCCAGCGGGCGTTCAAGGCCTCGGGCGTCCCGCGCTTGCCGCCGAGGTCTTCAATCTCGGACCAGTCGAGGGTCATCGAAACCGGCGCCCCCTCGCGCGCCCGGACACCAAAAGGCGGAACGACCGTTTTCCCGCGCCCGATCTGCACCCAGTCCAATAAAACCGTACCTTTAGCGTCGTGAGCTTCGGAAGTTCGCGCGCGACGCGCCGCGCGGCAATCTCCGCGAATTGTTTTATCGCGTCGTACGAATACTTCGGCGCCACCGGAACAACCAAATGCAAACCGCTGCCGCCGGTCGTTTTGACCAGCGGCTTCAATCCAATCTCCGACAGCATGTCCGCAAACTCGAGCGCTACCTTCGCGAGCGTTTTTACCGGACAGCCTTCGCCCGGATCGAGGTCGAAGAGCGCGTAGTCGGGATACTCAACCGTCGGGCGGTGCGAATACCACACGTGCAAAACGATCGCGGCCAGATTAGCGCACCACGCCAGCGTCGCTTCGTCGTTGCAAAGG
Organism: Vulcanimicrobiota bacterium; assembly: GCA_013036315.1. Classification (GTDB taxonomy): domain Bacteria; phylum Vulcanimicrobiota; class Vulcanimicrobiia; order Vulcanimicrobiales; family Vulcanimicrobiaceae; genus Rubrimentiphilum. The sequence goes on along the minus strand of JAAXMC010000085.1, from coordinate 2,928 downwards.
ATGTAGGCGATCTTGCGCGAGCCTTGGTCGGCCGACACGCCGATCGTCTTGATCCAATCCGGGGTAAAGCGGGGCGCCTGTTTTTCGAAGAATGACTGTCCGGCGATTCCGTCGGGATAGCGTTGCAGCGTCAACGGCCGGTCTTTCAGATGCGGGAGCAGCCATTTGGCGACGCTCACATAATAGGCGATCAGATCGCCTTTGGTGTAACCGTCGTGCGGCCACAATATTTTATCAAGATTCGAGAACGTCAGTTCGCGGCCGCTTACCGTCGCTTTCTGCGTCGTGCGCACGGGCCTTATGCCACGTCGTCCGTGTCTAACGGAATCTCACGCACGCAATCCTTGGGGTTCTTATCGGTCCGCAATCCCAAGAAGGCCGGCTGGCGCATAACGCCGTCGCGCGTCCACTCGGTAAAGCGCACTTCGGCAACGAGTTTCGGTTCGACCCAGTGCTCCTTGGAATTCGACTCAACCTCGTTGACGAACGGCGAAGTCTTGCGTTCGATTCTTTTCAACTGTGCGGTCATTGCGGCCAGCGTTTTCTCATCGAAGCCGGTGCCGACGCTGCCGACATAATACAGTTTTCTTCCCTGATACAAACCGAGCACAAGCGCGCCGAATCCCTTGCGGCTGCCGCACGGTTCGGTGAACCCGCCGATCACGCACTCTTGCATCATTTGCGCCTTGATCTTGACCCAGTCGCGCGTACGGCGCTCGTGATAGGTCGAGTCGCGCTTTTTGCCGATGATGCCTTCGAGCTGCTGCCGTTTGGCGGCTTCAAAAAACGCGCGTCCGCCGCCGATCACATGCTTGGAATACAGCACGAGGCCGGGGTCCCGGATCGCGCGCTCTAAAGTGGCCTTGCGCTGCTCGAGCGGCGTTTTGCGCAAGTCTTTACCGTCGGCGTACAGCACGTCGAAGGCGGCGTAGGTGAGCGGGTAGCGCTTGACTTCGGGCGAGCGCGCGCTCGGACGATTGCGATTGAAGCTGCCCTGCAAGCGCTGAAAAGAAGAGCGCCCGCTTTTATCGAGGCTGACGATCTCTCCGTCCACCACGATCGGCAGCGTCGTCCACGCCCCGCGCAGTTCTTCCAGTTCCGGAAACTGCTTCAAGAAATCCAAACCGTTACGCGAGACCAGCGAGATCTTGCCGTCTTCGCGAACGGTGCAGATCGCGCGATAGCCGTCCCACTTTATTTCGAACAGCCAATCGTCGTCGTCGAACGGCTCGTCGACGAGCGTGGCGAGCATCGGCGTCGCAATGACCGGGATCGGATCGCGTTTAGCGCTTTTTTTTTCCTTGCCGGCGCGGCTGCCGGCAGCTTTGCGGCCCGAGTCCCAGTGCGGAGCGCGCGGATCTTTCGCGTACGACTCCACCGTGCGTCCGGTCTTTGCGGACTTATTATCCTTGGCGATGTCATACTTCGGATTGACGTATTCGTCTTTGTCCTTGACGAGCAGCCACGGATCGCCGCCTTCATCGCCGCGGCCCTTGATGCGCACCAGCGTGAATTCGCCGTGCAGCTTCTTGCCGAAGAGAACGAATTTGATTTTGCCTTTGCCGATTTCGGTTGCGGGATCGTCGCCTTCGGCGAGTTTGTAGGTGCCCTCGTCCCAGACGATCACTTCGCCCGCGCCATACTGACCCTTGGGAATGACGCCTTCGAACGTGCGGTAATTGAACGGATGGTCTTCAACGTGCATCGCCAGCCGCCGATCGAGGGGATCGAGGGAGGGGCCTTTGGGAACGGCCCAGGATTTCAACACGCCGTCGGCTTCCAAACGAAAATCGTAATGCAGCCGCGACGCGCGATGCTTCTGAATGACGAAACGCAAACGCTTGCCGCCCTTAACGGGCGCGCCCCGCGGTTCGGGCGTCGCTTTGAAATCGCGTTTGGCCTGATAACGTTTGAGCGAGCCGGGCTCCTTTTGGGAGCCCGGCCGCTGTTTTTTAGCCGGCACTAAGCCGTAAGGTGCGCTGGTCTAGACTCGCGCTCCTCGGCCGCTCAGCAAGTTGATGATAAGCAAGATCACCGCGATCACGATGACGATATGGATGAGCGGGCTCGCGATATGCGCCAAAAGAAACCCAATCAGCCAAATAACCACCAAGATGACGATAATCGTCCACAATAAACCAGACATTAGGGTTTGGTACCTCCTCCAGTAGTTGTGGTGTTGGTCGTCGTGGTTCCACCGTTTACCGACGTGCTGCTCGTCGTCGTGGACCACGGATGCCAGACGAAAATCGCGATCAAGATCGCGATGAGGACGACGATAACGATGCCTACTGCAGCTGCTCCGCTCCCGCCACCATCATTGACTACAACCGGGCCATCAGCCATACGAGTCACTGCTCCTTTCGTAGCTCGCAGTCGGCGACGTTTATACCCAGAGTGCAAGCAAGCGTACCGGGGCGGCGAAGCGGGCGGCATGTGGGTTTGGTCCGGTTTCGTGCTCTCGCTGGGGCTGGCGCTGGTGGCCTGGGCCCGCTCCCTGGCCTCGTCACGCACGTACTACGAGGGAGAGGTCTACGGGATGGGCCCAACGGCCCACCGGAAGTATGGCCTCGGCTTCGCCGCCGCAGCAGCGTTTTTTTTGGCGGAGTTGGCTTGGCCTGGGGCCTTTACGGCACTCCCCGGAGGCGCTGCCACCCCGACGTTGATCGTCCTATCCGCAGTCGTTTTGATGGGCATATTCTATCTCGCCGGGTTCTTGCGCGGCGCTTCGGGGGAAGACGAATAGCGTGTCCGACTTTCATTTTTCGCCCCGTCCCAACCGGGCCGGCGAGATCGCGTGGCGCCCGTGGGGAGAGGCGGCGTTTTCGGAAGCGCACCGCGCGGACAAGCCGATTTTGCTTTCGATCTCCGCCGTCTGGTGCCACTGGTGCCACGTCATGGACGAGACCAGCTATTCGGATCCGCGCG
>JAAXMC010000084.1 GCA_013036315.1 Vulcanimicrobiota bacterium | reverse complement strand
TGCGTGATGCCCGGATGCGCGATCATCTGGTCGACGACGCGCTTGACCGTGTTGGACGGAATTGCAAAACCGATGCCCTGCGCGCGGCCGCCCAGAGTGGACTGGTTTACTCCGATGACTTCGCCCTTCATATCGATCAGCGGGCCGCCCGAATTGCCGAAGTTGATCGGCGCTGAGGTTTGCAGCAAGCCTTTGAACGTCATCATTTGTCCGTTCTCGGTTTGAATCGGCTCGCTGCGATCGAAGGCCGAAACGACGCCGACGGTGACGCTCTGCTGCAACTCGTAAGGTTCGCCGATCGCGATTGCCCATTGTCCCTGCTGCAGTTTATCCGAATCCGCGAGTGCAAGCCCGGGCGGAAGCTGGCGCGTGTCGGTGAGTTTGAGCAGCGCGAGGTCCGCGCCGACGTTGGCTGCGACGAGTTTAGCCGGGACCTTCTGGCCATTCGGAAAAACGACGGTGATCGAGGTCGTCTGCGCTCCCGGAATCGGACGCACCACGTGCGCGTTGGTTTCGATGTAACCTTGCGAGCCGTAGATAAATCCTGACCCCGAGTCCTTGGCGCTGTAGGGCTGCAACACGCCGGGCCCTTGCTGACCGAAGAATTGCTGCATGATCGGGTCGACCGGGATATACTGGCGGCCGTTGACCGATACGTCGATGGCGACGACCGACGGCTTGACTCGCTTGACTGCGTTGATGATGCGGTCCTGATCGCTTCCGCCGCCGTTCGAAAGCGGCGCAGCGGCAGCTGCCGGCGGATCGTGCGGAGCGCCGGTGACCGCGACGAAGTGCGTGCTGGCGTACAGCATCATCAGGAAAGAACCGATGACGGCGCCTGTCAGCGCGATGATCGCGGCGGGCAAAATACGATTTCTCAACATGCAGTTCATCCAATGCTCAAGCGCTGGGGTCTCGCCTACCTACTCCGGTGGCGGTAAAATGTTCCTTAAACGTTGCTTAAAACGACTCGGCGGCTAGGCCGGCGTATCACTGATTATAACGCCGTCCAGCATGCGAAGGATTCGCCGGGCGCGGGAAGCGACGCCTTCGTCGTGCGTCACGACGATGATGGTTCGGCCGCCGGAGCTGAGCCTGTCGAAAAGCGCGAGAATTTCGGCGCTCGTCTTGGAGTCCAAGTTGCCCGTCGGCTCGTCGGCTAGCAGCACCGCCGGATCGTTGACCAGGGCCCGCGCGATAGCCACGCGCTGCTGCTCGCCGCCGGAGAGTTCGGTGGGTTTGTGGCGCGCCCGGTCGCCGATGCCGACCTCCGTTAGCCGCTCGAGCGCCAATCGCTCGCGCTCCTTGCCCGGCATGCCGGCATAGAAGAGCGGCAGCGCCACGTTGCGCAGCGCGTCGGTTCGTGCCAATAAGTTGAAGCCTTGGAATACGAAGCCGAGTTTTTTTAAGCGGATTTCGGCGAGTTGATTGTCGTCGAGCTGCGACACGTCGATGCCGTCCAGCTTATACGTGCCGGTGGTGGCGCGATCCAGGCAGCCCAGTACGTTCATCAGCGTAGACTTGCCTGAGCCCGACGGGCCCATGATCGCAACGTATTCGCCGCGTGCGAGCTTGAACGTCAGCCCGCGCAGCGCCTGAACTTGCAGCGCGCCGCTGGCATAGGTTTTCGTGACGTCTTGCACGTCGATGACATTGTCGGGCCTATTCATAACGCAGCGCCTCAATCGGATCGAGTTTCGCGGCGCGGTACGCCGGATAGGTTCCGAATACGAGCGTGACCAGCGTGGCGAAGCCGACGGCGATGACGATCACTTCGAGCCACGGAATGCCGCCCGTCACGCCCGAGATTCGCGCGATGAAGCCCTTATCCACAATGAAACCGAGCCCGACGCCGAGCAGCATGCCGAGGATGCAGCCGAACGCCGAGAGCAGCAGCGACTCGATGAAGAATTGCAGCAGCACTTGCGAGCTGCGGGCGCCGATCGCTTTGCGCACGCCGATCTCGCGCGTTCTTTCCGTAACTGAGACGAGCATGATGTTCATGATGCCGATCCCGGCCACGAGCAGCGAAATAGCGCCGACGGCACCGACAATCAATCCCACTAGATTAAAGAAGCT
>JAAXMC010000083.1:453-2053 GCA_013036315.1 Vulcanimicrobiota bacterium | reverse complement strand
CGAACCACGCTCGAGCAGCGCCGAAGGCGCGTGACGAGAGCCGCACGCTACGCGCATTGGCACGCGGGCCTCGACTTCGCTCGGCCGTCCTTCGACTGGGCGTTCGCTTCGCGACCGCCGCTCAGGATGACACCTTATTAGCGACTTGGTGCGCGCCTCACGCTGACACCTTATCACCATGACACTACGTGTCTGCCGCAATGCAAAGCTGTGCAAACACGGCCGGATCGAGCGACGCCCCGCCGACGAGTCCGCCGTCAATCTCGGGCTGCGCCGTGTACGCTGCGATGTTTTCCGCCTTGACGCTTCCGCCGTAGAGAATCGGCACGTCGTGTAATCCGGGCACGCACGACCGTATCTCGGACATCACCGTATTCGCTTCGGCCGGATCGCAGTTGCGCCCGGTACCGATCGCCCAGACGGGTTCGTATGCCAGCACGATGCGCGCGAGTTGCGAGGAGCTCAAGCCCTCGAGCGCGGCGCGCGTCTGCGCGATCACGTGCGCTGACGTGTTTCCGGCATCGCGAATCGAAAGCGTTTCGCCGACGGCGACGATCGGTGTCAATCCATTTTCCAGAACCGCCGCGGTTTTTAGCCGCACGATTGCATCGGTGTCGCCGAAGTATTCGCGCCGTTCGGAATGTCCGACGATGACGTATTGCACGCCCAAATCGGAGAGCATCGGCCCGGAGATTTCGCCGGTGAAGGCTCCGCTGCGCTCCCAGTGCACGTCCTGCGCGCCCAGCTGCACGCGATCGGTTGTAAGCAGCTGCGAAACGGCGGCGAGCGCGGTAAACGGCGGGCACAGTACGATCTCTGTCGCGAAGGGCACGGCCGCCGCGAGCGGCAGAAAAGCTTTGACGAAATCGGCGGCTTCGTGCGCAGTCTTGTGCATTTTCCAGTTGCCGGCGCAGATGAGTCGTCTCATCGTTGCAGCGCCTTGATGCCGGGAAGCTCTTTGCCCTCGAGAAACTCCAGCGTTGCGCCGCCGCCCGTGCTGACGTGCGTCACCTTGGCGGCGAAGCCGAGCTCGTCCGCCGCGGCCGCTGCATCGCCGCCGCCGACCACGGTGCGCGCACCGCGCCGCGTAGCGCGCGCCATCGCTTCACCTACGATGCGCGTGCCTTCACGATAGGGCGTCTTTTCATACACGCCCATCGGTCCGTTGAAAACGACCGTCCGCGCCGATTCGATGGTCTTTGCATATGCTGCCGCAGTTTTTGGTCCGATATCCAGAATCATCGCGTCGCCGACGGCGTCGAGATCGACCGTGCGCGCGCCCGCGTCGTTGTCGAAACTCGACGAAACGACGGCGTCGGTGGGCAGCATCATCGCAACGCCGCGGGTTTGCGCTAATTCCAGCATCGCGCGAGCCGGCCGCAGGTCATCGTCGCGCAAGGATGCTCCGACGTTTACGCCTTGCGCAGCCAGGAACGTGTTTGCCATCCCCCCGCCGATGCAAAAAGCGTTCACGCGATCCATCAAGTTGCTGAAGACGCCGACTTTGTCTTTGATTTTCGCGCCCCCAATCACGCAGACATACGGCTGTTCGGGATCGAGGAGCAGCTTGGAAAGTTCGGCAATCTCGGCTTCCATCAAC
>JAAXMC010000083.1:0-435 GCA_013036315.1 Vulcanimicrobiota bacterium | reverse complement strand
ACCGGCGAAGCTCGGAAGGTAATGCGCGACGCCTTCGGTGGACGCGTGCGCGCGGTGCGCGGTGCCGAACGCGTCGTCAACGTAGAGATCCGCCAGCGATGCAAGCTGCTTGGCAAAATGCGGATCGTTTTGCTCTTCGCCGGGCTCGAACCGCACGTTTTCCAGCATGGCGATCTGCCCGTCGCGCAGCGACTCCGCGATGTCACGCGCGGATGGACCGACGACGTCGGAGGCAAACGCAACATCGGCGCGCAGGCGTTCCGCGAGCGCGGCTGCGATCGGTTCTAACGTATATTTTGGATTGCGCTTGCCATCGGGGCGGCCCAAGTGCGACACGATGATCACGCGTGCGCCGTGGCCGGTGAGATAACGCACCGTCGGCAGCGCCGCGTCGATGCGCTTAGGATCGAGGATGTGGCCCTCACGCATCGGGAC
>JAAXMC010000082.1 GCA_013036315.1 Vulcanimicrobiota bacterium | reverse complement strand
CCCTTAGGGCCGGAACTCACGGTTTCAACCTGAGCGGTTTTGCCACCTCAGGTCAAAACGAGGCCGACGCGACCGGGATGCGCCCGAGCGAGGCCTCAAGCAGCGGCCCCACGCGCTCATAATGCTGCGCGCAGAGATCTTCAATGCGAGCTGTTTTCATGTCACCCTACCCCCTAGGGCGAGAATCTCGGCGAAGGGTTCGGGCGATCCTGCGAACCGAGGGCTCCGGATACGCCTCTGTTACCTTGTCCGGAATGGCGTCCGTTTAAGAGTTACGCAACAGAACCGAGCTCGGCGCGTGCTCTTGCACTCAGCTCGGTTTCGTGGCCAATCTCTACGAGCTCGACACGAACTTCGTTGAAAGCGGCGCCAGCTTCGTCGAAAACTTCGCGAGCCTTTGTCGGTGGAATAAAGAGGGCGGCTACGTCTACGTTGCGAGGAACCTCAATTGAATTTCCTTGTGGAGTTAATGCAACTCCACCACTTTTTCGAACGTGCGCTACGGTCCATGCGAAAGATTTAATCGACTCAGACAACTCTTTCTGATTTGGAAGCTGGAACGACCACGCCTGGCTTAGTTGGACGACCTTGCCATTAGCCACCGCAAAATCAAAGTTTTCAGCATGCTTCTCTGCTTGGACAGTAGTGGACTCAAATAAGTGCGCGCCCTTCTTAATCCCTACCTCAACGTATGCTCGACGAAGCGCACTCACCGCGGTCGTTTTGCGTTTATACGCTAGAGCGGAGCTCTCAGGATCGACAACCAGCTTTCCGAACATGAGCCCTAATGCTTCCTCCAAACTGTTGGCCGCAATGGGTGCGGGGCGCGAAAACTGCACAACGTTGTTACACTCTTGCCACGCTTTTGTTAACCAAGCTTCTGACATGCTACTGTTTTCAAGTAGATAGAATTCCTCAGCTCGATCGACTTGTTTGCCAAGCTCGTTGGTGAATTGCAGCAACACAGGAAGAACGCCGTTGTCATCAATGCGACGCGCTCTTTTTTGGTTTCCAGCAACACGCACATCCCATTCGCCGGTCTCGTCACTCCCAACGACAACTCCGAAGTTTACGAACTCGCCACGCGCTGGGTCAGGAACAAATCTAATAGCGCTATAGACGAATCTCATCTTGCCCTCACAGTGTTTTCAGCCTGTCGGAAGTTGATATTGCGCGACTCGCCAGAAAGAAGCCCATGGTTTCAAGTTCTGCGTCCGTGACTGGCCATGAAGTTGGAATCTGCGATAGCACGTCAAGTATCTGGCCTTTTGTAACAGCCGCGACATGCTCTGCAACCTCGGTCCACGTCTCCTTTGGAATCCCATCCGTACTTCCCGGGAATGGGTTTACGTCGCTGATGTGGCGCTCAAGTTTATCAGCGCTCCACGATGGACCATTCGGGAAATAGTGGCCATGGTCATGGCTATAATAAGCGTTCTGTTCATTACCTGCCAATAGCCATTGCGGATCGCTTCCAGAGCACCAATCATAGATCGCGTAAACAAATGCGTGCCTGCGAACGTTATCGTCATCACTCCGGTACCCCATGGAGCGTATTTCGGAGCAGCCCGAGACCTCTCGAATCGCGTGCGCGATGCCCATTTCGAGCTTATATTCACGATTAGCGTCACGAGGTTTGAACTCCCAGCCGACAAACTCAGCCGCGATGCGAATTGTTGTAACTTGAGGCACGGGAGCGCCAATGAGCTGCGCGGCCCGGCCGACGATCTGTTCACTTATTGGAACGCGTGGACTCTGACCATTATTGATAACTTTCACGTAGTAGTCATTCGCGTCATCACCTGAGGCCAAAAAGGCCCCGGAGCCGCCTCCCTTGCTGGCTTGAAGAGGCGCCTTCAAAGTGATACCTGCCTCATTCCCACGGCGCCCTTTCAGGGTGCCCTTCCATTGATTTCTGTCACCCGTCATTAGGAGAATTTACTTCTTCACCGAGCGCAAAACGTCTTGCGGAACGCAGGATTCGAGCTGCGCCTCTCGCCGAATTGCGACAGGGCACGGGACTTATAGTCCGTGGACGTATGGACCTCATCGTGATTCGATGCTCCCATGGCTGCCCGCACAACCGACGGTATTTTGGATCGCTTCGGCGCGATCGTTCGCAAGAAACGTGTTGCCCTTGGCTACTCGCAAGAGGATCTAGCGGCCGCCGCTGGCCTCGACCGCACATATATTGGTGGCGTTGAGCGGGGAAAACGAAACATTTCGCTGCTAAATATCAAGAAAATTGCCGACGCACTCGAAGTACGTCTACGCGATTTATTCTGATGGCGCAGCTTACGAATAAGCCGCCGATCATTACCTACGTCTTACATCATGAGCATGAGCTACATGAACATTTTGGACATTTGCGTGAAAGGCGCGAGTATTTCAGAGATTGCGAGGAGCTTAGAAA
>JAAXMC010000081.1:11837-12697 GCA_013036315.1 Vulcanimicrobiota bacterium | reverse complement strand
GCAAGGAGACGATGCAGCGCTGGGGATTCTTAGAGGAACCCGTACCCGAAGCAGCGTGGCGATGGATCGACACGTTCGTGGCAGCGTATGGAGAGCGCACGCTTGACGAGGCGCAAAAGGCCGTTGCGGCACTGCGCGCGGAAGCGTGTGTGATTCCGGCGTTGGAATTGGAGCGGTTGCGCTCGCGCGACACGCTGTTCTTTCTCGACTCCGTCGGACAGTACGTCGACGAGCAGGCCGAGCTTCGCGACTTGCCGCTGGATCGCGATTTGCCGGAGATCGCCAAAGAGTTCGGATTGTCGGAAGGCGACGCAATGCACGTGACGCGCATGGCGCTGACCGGCGAAAAGGACGGCCCGCCGTTGGAGTTGCTTTTTCCGCTGCTCGGGCACGACCGCATACTGATTCGCATCGGCGCCGTCAATTCGCGCTTGCTGCACGGCCGCGGGCTACAGCCGCTGGCTTTCGGCCCCGACGGAAGACCGTTCGAGCCGATTCACGGAGAGCGCCCCCCGAATGGATGACGTGTTCTCGGCGATCGGTGCGGACTTGCGCGCGGCGACGCAGCGCGACCCGGCTGCGCAGGGCGCCTTGGACGTCATCTTGTCGTATCCCGGATTTCACGCCGTTGCGGCGCACCGGTTCATCCACGCGCTGCATCGCACCGGTCTGCCGCTGCTGCCACGGTGGCTCTCGAACCTGAACCGCTTTCTTACCGGCATCGAGATTCATCCCAACGCGCGCATCGGCCGCGGTTTTTTCATCGATCACGGAATGGGCGTCGTGATCGGCGAGACTGCCGTCGTGGGCGAGAACTGCACGCTCTATCAAGGCGTGACGCTCGGCGGAACGAGCCTCTC
>JAAXMC010000081.1:0-11812 GCA_013036315.1 Vulcanimicrobiota bacterium | reverse complement strand
GCGCGGCAAACGTCATCCGACGTTGGGAAACAATGTAACGGTCGGCGTCGGAGCAGCCGTACTTGGTGCCATTACGATCGGCGATAATGCAAGAATCGGCGGAGGATCCGTGGTCGTCAGAGACGTGCCGGCAAATGCGACGGCGGTCGGCGTGCCGGCGCGCATCGTCATGAAAGACGGCGTTGCGGTCAGCGCCGCACCGGAAGAAGAGACTTGGTCGTGGGTGATATAGCATGAAGCTCTACAATACGCGCACGCGCGCGCTTGAAGAGTTCAAGCCGCTCAAGCCGCCGCACGTGCGGATTTATGTCTGCGGGTTGACGCCATCGGCCGAAGCGCATGCGGGACACGCGCGCTCCTTCCTGTTTTTCGACGTCTTGCGCCGTTATCTCGAACATTTGCGTTACGATGTGACCTTCGTGCAGAACGTCACCGATATCGACGATCGCAGCATCGAACGCGCCAAGGAGACCGGCGAACACTGGTACGATATCGTCGGCGATTATTACGCCTCGTTCAAAGAATCGATGCGCAAACTTGGCGTGCGTGAGCCGGACGAGGAACCGTATGCAACGCGCTTCATTCCGCAGATCGTCGAGATGATCGGGGAGCTCGTGGACAAGGGCTTCGCGTACGTTTCCAAAGGCGGCGTCTATTATCGCGTCGCGAAGTTTCGGCGATACGGAGCTTTGAGCGGCCGCAACGTCAAGGATTTGGAAGCGGGCGCGCGTGTCGAAGTCGACGAGTTCAAGGATGATCCGCTCGATTTCGCGCTGTGGAAATTTGCCAAGCCGGGCGAACCGACATGGCCTTCGCCCTGGGGTGACGGCCGGCCGGGCTGGCATATCGAGTGTTCGGCGATGTCGCGCGCGCTGCTGGATCCGCCCGGCGAAGGCTTCGATATCCACGGCGGCGGCGCGGATTTGATCTTTCCGCACCACGAAAATGAGATCGCGCAAAGCGAGCCGTTGATGAAAAAGCCGCCGATGGCAAACTTTTGGCTGCACGGCGGCTTGGTGCAATTTGAAAGCCGCAAGATGAGCAAGTCGCTGGGCAATTTCGAACCGCTCGCGGATTTGCTGGAGCGATTCGATCCGCAAGCGATCCGCTTAGCTTTTCTGCAGACCGGCTACAGCAAGGTGATGAATTTCACCGATGAGTCGATGGCCGCGGCCAACGCCGGGCTCAATCGTATCAAGGAGTGCTGGCGTGGGCTGGAGAGGGGTGAAGGCCGCGACGGCAGCCTGATGCCGCGCATCGAAGCCGCACTCGACGAGGATTTCAACACGGCGCAGGCCCTGTCGGAAATATTCGGCTATATCGGCAATCCTAAGACGGCGAATCGCGCGGAGTTAACCTACGTGCTGGCGCTGCTCGGAATCAAACCCGATGACTCGTGGCTGGCCGAAACGCCGCGCATGCTGCGCGCGGATTTTATGGACCGGCTGCACGACGAACTCGGTTCGCAGGTGTCGCTGAACGGCGAAACTCCCGAAGGCGCGATCGCACAAGTTCTCCGCCTGCGCGCGCGAGCCCGCGCGGAAAAGGATTTTAAAGAATCGGATCGCCTGCGCGACGCATTGCTGCGTTGCGGCGTCGAATTGCGCGACGAGCAAGGCGGCGAGACAACGTGGCAGCCCGTGTAGATCTCGACGACGTCGTTTACGGCGTGCACGCGATCGAGGAGGCGTTGATCGCGGGCGAGCCGTTGCGGCGCGTGCATGTCGCGGGCGAACGCCGTCGCGATCCGGCGGTGCGAAAAATTCTCGACCTAGCGAGCGAGCGCGGCGCGCAAGTGCGCTTTGAAGATCGCCGGTTCTTTTCGCAGTTTCCGTACAAAGCGCACCAAGGCGTCGTCGCGGTCGGCGAGCCGTTTCCTTACGCGACTCTGGAAAACGTGCTGGCAAAGCGCAGCAAGCCCGCGCTGTATGTCGTGCTCGATCACATTACCGATCCGCATAACGCGGGCGCGATCATCCGCACCGCCGAGTCGGCCGGCGCGGACGCCGTGATTTTGCCCGAGCGCAGGTCGGCCGGAGTCAATGCCACGGTTCGTAAAGCGGCCGCGGGCGCGACGGCGCACATTCCGATCGCGCGCGTCAGCAACGTGGCCGAGACGCTTCGCAAGCTGAAGAAGGCCTCGATCTGGGTCGCCGGCGCCGATCCGGCCGAAGGCAGCATCGAATATCCGCAGGCCAATCTGGGGGCCGACCTGGCCCTCGTCATCGGCGCTGAGGGGCAAGGCCTCTCACAAGTGGCCCGCAAGGAGTGCGATTTTCTGGTGCGGATTCCGATGCTGGGCAGGGTCGCCTCGCTCAACGCCTCGGTGGCAGCCGCTGTCTTGCTTTACGAGGCAGTCAGGCAGAGGCGCGACTCTAAGCCTTGACGGCGCAAGGAGTACCCTTTTATACTTGGGCGAGATGTGTGGCGCTCGACGGGCTCCGGCCCGCGATTTGCCCACATCGGTTGCAAAAGGGTAGAGGCAATTATGGCGATGACCCAACCCGTCTCGGAGGTCCTGGATTACCACGAACGGGTCGACGAGGACCTGGTCGCAACAGCCAAATCGGGCGACAACCTCGCGATGGAGTTCCTCCTCAACAAGTATAAGAATTTCGTCCGCATAAAAGCGAAGAGCTATTTCTTGATCGGCGCCGATCGCGAAGACATCATCCAAGAAGGCATGATCGGCCTATACAAGGCAGTCCGCGACTTCAAAGCCGACAAACTGTCGAGTTTCCGCGCGTTTGCCGAGCTGTGTATCACGCGACAGATTATCACGGCGATCAAGACGGCGACTCGCCAGAAGCACATTCCGCTCAATCAATACATCTCGCTGAACAAGCCGATTTACGATGAGGACAGCGAGCGCACGCTGCTCGACGTGATGGCGTCGAACAAGACTTCGGATCCGGAAGAACTGGTTATCAACCAGGAAGTATCTCAAGATATCAAAGAACGGATTCAAGAGAATCTTTCGGAGCTGGAGTCGCAAGTGTTGCTCTCGTATCTTGAAGGCAAGAGCTATCAGGAGATGGCGCGCGACCTCGGCCGGCACGTAAAATCGATCGACAACGCGCTGCAACGCGTCAAACGGAAGATTGAGAAGAACCTTTCGGAGATAGAACTGCCGTAACCGAACGACACGGATATGGAAAAGGCGCCTAACCGGTGCCTTTTTTGTTTATCGGAGGGCACGCCGCCATCGACGCTAAAGCGGGTGTGAATGATCGCGACACTAGCGCTCGTCATGGTTGTAACGGCGGCGGCGACTCCCAAGCCCGCACCGACGGAAGTTCCTGATTGCGTGCGCTTCTATTACCAAGCGTGCAGCGAGGCAATCGGGAAATGGCTTCCGGAAATGGGCGGCTGGTACAGCTCCTCGCCGCCCGACCCAAGAGCAAGGCGCGTCGCGTTCACGGACGCATTCATCTATGAAGGTCAGAGGCCAAAGTGGAGCACCTCGCCTTACCCCCAATGGGTCTCGGAGTTTCCGAAAGACGGTACGTTTTTCGTTTATGGGGTTGCAGGGCCGCCCAAAGGCTATGTCGTTTATGATTACGCGCATCAAATTACTTTTTATAATCAGGGATGCTGTGGATGGGGCGAAGTCGTTGCGGCCACCGGAGTTTCAAACCCTCCAAAGCGGGTCGTTTCACGTGACCTGACGTCTTTGAAAACCGAACGCGGCGTGCGACTCGGACAAACCATCGCAGAAGTGCTCGGGCTGTATGGCGGCGGGACACCGACGCCGATATCAGGCCAGCCTTCCATGCGGAAACTCTTTTACGGACACATGTTCGATAAGAATTGCGGCCAAAGCCAGGTTTTCATCTTCAAGAACGGCCGGCTGATTTACATCGCCCTTATCGATAGCTGCTAGAGCGTTACTTGCGCTGATGGAGGTAGATGTAGTTGCCCTCGGGGTCTATGCACTCCGTGGCGCCGCACGACTCGCCTTCGAACGCGCGGTCGGTAATGGTACCGCCAAGTGATTTGGCGCGCTCGGTTGCGGCGGCTTTGTCCTGAACGCCGAACATGACGCCGTGGCCTTCCTTCCAGCCGGCCGACGGATCGTGGGCTAGAGCGAACGTGGCGCCATCCGGCAGCTCGTACTCGACCCAGTAGTCGGATTCCATGCCGGCGCGCCAATCGAAGAGGCCTTCGTAGAATGCGCGCGCGCGTTTCATATCTTTGACCGTATAGAAAACGACGTCGAGTCCGCGCAGCGGAATTTTCTGTTCGCTCATCCCAAGCGCTTCACGATTTCGGTATAGAGCGCCTCTCGGTCCGCGAGCGGATCGACGATAAAGGCTTGTGCGTCCTTGCCTACGGTTTTCGGATCGATGACGACGGTTACGTGGCGGCGCGCGCAGACGTCCATGCAGCTTGTATTGACCGCGCGGATTTTGCCCCACAGTCCATCGGCTTTGAGGCGGTCCTTCAGCCAATCGCGTAAATGGAAGTCGCCGATCTCGGCTGCCTTATCGGGGTCCTCTTCGGGAATGCGCTCTTTTGCGCACCGTTCGCAAACGAGCACGAGTCCGGAATCTGACCACTTCGGTTTTATCGGTTGCATAGATGTTTAGCCGGCAGAGGGATTCGAACCCCCGGTAGACTTTCGTCGACAGCTTACAAAGCTGTTGCCGTTGACCGCTTGGCTATGCCGGCGAGAACAGACCAAGTTGCTTGGGGGACGGGTCCATTACCTCCTCATAACTCTGCGCGGGCAACGACTGTCTCGGCAGGACGTC
Organism: Vulcanimicrobiota bacterium; assembly: GCA_013036315.1. Lineage (GTDB taxonomy): Bacteria > Vulcanimicrobiota > Vulcanimicrobiia > Vulcanimicrobiales > Vulcanimicrobiaceae > Rubrimentiphilum. Next base: position 7,058 of record JAAXMC010000081.1, on the reverse strand, counting down.
ATTTGCAGAGTTCTGTCTGCCGCCAAGACGGTGCGAGCGGCCATTCCCCCTGTTGAGCGCGCGGTAAGTCGGTGTCAACGAGTGACAGCTTGGGCAGAGCAACGTTAAATTATGTGCGGCGTTGTTACGCCAGTCACCGTCTATATGCTCGACTTCAACGGGAATGTTTCCGGTAATCGGATGCCGTTCGGACCAGACGCAACGGCTGCACTTTTCACCGAGCTTGTTCACGAGATAGCGGCGGATGAATTGAGATCTGTTCAGTATCTCGCGATATAGTCCCAATTCCAAGAGTTTACTACGCTGTTTGTAGTGGTATGCGTGTTCACATTGCCGCGAGCAATATTTGGTCGAACCCTGCTTTATCGCGTCTCCGCAACCGTTCGTACACCATCCACGAAACTTTTTTGGATTCATGCATCAATGTTACCGCTATGTTGTGCCAACAGCATGGCACAATGTTTATGTCAAGTGTAATCCGAAAATATCCTAACGAAAATACTAGCCGATATATGAAACGACAATCCGGTTCGGAATCGTCGGCGAGTAGCGAATCCATTGGCACTGCGCGATTCCGCTGCGTTCGCGAAGCGGGAGCGGATCAAGCCCTCGTGTAGTGGGGCCGGCAACGCGCGCACCGCTGTGATCGAATTGCGATCCATGACACGGACACGCAAACCGGTTTAGAAACGGCTTCCACTCGTAGTAACAGCCGAGATGCGGACAGATTGGACTAAACAGCGCAAAACCGATGTTGACGACCGGGTAGGGTAGCGTGTCTTTTCCGTCCGCGGCAAAGAGATCGCTGCGGTCACGCATGAATTTCTCGGGATCTTTAACCTTGATGCCCCAAACCGATTGGGGGAACCCGGCAGTTAAGTATGCGTCCTTGCTGTGCATCTGTATGTCGATCTGCACCGGCGTATCCGTCGCCGCCTGAAGCTGTTTCCAAGCAGTGTCGTCCAAGCCCGTCCAAACTGGGCGCCCCGGGTCGACATCCGGAATCAACGCAGCCGCGGCCGGAATCGCAAGCGTTAGGCCGATCACCCCGCCGATTGTGATCGTCGCTCGTCCCATCCACTCTCGGCGGGAGAGTTCCTCAGCGGCTAGTGATTGTACGTCGCTCTTCGCCATGTCAGCCTCTTTCACGGTCTCAAAACGATGGTACCATAATCGCGCAATAAAGAAGACCCGCGCTCTCCACGCGGGTCTTCTCTTGTCTCGGGAGGAGACGTCCCGATTATTTGACGACGTGCCAATCGTTGATGACGTACTGCTTGCCGGTTGCCGTCACAGTCAACACTCCGTCGCCGAACGCGTTGACGTTGAACGTCGCAACCGTCGCGCCGTTCTTTGTCAGCGTGCCTGAGATGAAGTGCGGGTCGGGCGGCTGGAGGCTGGTGTTTGTGCTGACATTGAGCGTGTTGCCGTTGACCAGCGTCGCGTTCGTGATCGTCAGGTTGGTGAGAATGCCGCGCGAATACGTTGCGCTGATCGGGATATTGAACGAGCCCTTCAACGTCCCGCCGGCCAGCGTAAACATCGGGGTAGTGATTGGGCAGGCCGTGTTCTGACTTCCGATTTGAATCGAAAGCGACCCGATGCTGCCCGTGTAGGCGTTGCCGGTGTGCGTCGATTGCCAGGTAACCGAACCGTCGCTGTTGACCGTGCGCGTGCCGCTCGGCAGCAATCCCGACCATCCGTACGTTTTGCCGGAAATTCCGACGGCATTGTACCCTGCTGAGTCGGAACAGAACGTCGTGCTGTTGCCGGAAGCGGCCGCGAGCACGAACTCTCCGTCTTCCACGATTGTTTTCACGCCGGCCACATCGAGCTCGCCGGTGTGTGAACGATCGAAACCGTTCTTTACAACCGGATAGCCGTATTGGTCGAACGAGGCGTGGATGTAGTTGACGGTTTCCGTGCGAACCGCGGCCGGTGTCGAAGAGTTCAACGCGTACATTTTGGCCGTACGCGCGACCGTTTCGGAGCTGGAGCTCGTGGATGTCCAGATCCTGACGATGTCGCGCGCTAAGCCGACGCATGCGTTGTCGTAGAAGAACTGCGTCTCGGTGGAATTAGGGTCGCCGTTCTTGTCGGGAGCGTAGAATTCAACGCCGTTGTTGCAGGTGCCGGACGTATTCGGTGCCGCCGCGCTCATCGGTGCGATTGCGATGGACTGCAGGGGTGAATTCGTCGAGTCGTTGACATTGGAGAAGTCTTGAACGGGCGCGCCAATCGCCTCGGTCGATGCGATCGCGTCTTCGGTTTGAGTCGATTGGGTCGAGATGCCCCCCAACGTGTCGGACGTGGGTGGTATCGAGCCGGAGGCGCCGCCGCCGCATGCGGTCAGCGTCGAGGTGAGAAACGCCGCGAGTATAAAGAGATTGCTGGTTTTCATTGTGGTAGCTCCAAAGTAGCGAAGTGCTTGACTCCGTTATATCCCAGGCAGTTCCCAGATTCATTAGGCGAGCTTTAGCGAAACCGGAGAAATGGATTAGAATGTTAGGGAGACGGGCACAGGACTCGCTGCGGACTGCATCGTACCCTGGTGCGCCTGTATATGGGTAGGTGGCCGAGTGGTTAAAGGCAACAGACTGTAAATCTGTCCAGCTAACGCTGTACGCTGGTTCGAATCCAGCCCTGCCCACCAAATTCGCGGGCGTTGCATAATGGTAGTGCGTTTGCCTTCCAAGCAAACAGTGCGGGTTCGATTCCCGCCGCCCGCTCCAATAAGCGCCACAATTTGGAAATCTGCCGGACATGTGCGCATGGCATACCGTCGGCATGGATATCACATGGAAACCGGTGCGCTTGCGCCCGAATGAGGTACGCGCTCAACTGCCGGCGAGCGCCTTCGCGTTTCCCAAGGAACGCAAAGAGCCGCTGACCGATGCGAATCACGTGCGCAGTGCCATCGCCCGCTTCCCGCAAGTTGACGGCGTCGATGACGACGAACGCGCCCAGGCATTCGGCAACATCAAGGCTGCCGCAGAGTATTACGGCGTAGCGTTACATGCCAAGAACTGGGGCGAGCTCACTGCTTAGCGCGGCGGCAGACCGAGTGACTGTATTTCGTCCAGCCCCACTGCGTTTGTTGATCGTGCTCACGCTCGAGGGAGCCGTCTTTCCAACGTGTGTAAATCTCGCGTGATTTGAACGATCCGCCCGGAAAATTTGCCGAACCTTCAAAGATGAGCTGATCATTCTTCCAGTCGCCCGACGTCGAAACTTCAAGCAAACCGTTCGATCCCATGCTCGTCGCCCACCATTTTCGTTCTTGTTGATCGTAGCGATAGTACTCGATAAACTCACCGGTCACTCCCGACGGCGGGTTGACGAAAGAGTTCTCGAGGACCAGCCACTGGCTACGGAGCACGGGGTGGTACAGCAGGAAAGATTTTGAGGCTGCGTCGCTCGTGCATTCCCAATTACCGTTGAAATAGTCGAACGGTCCTGCAAGAGCGTGCTTTTGGCCAGCGAGCAAGAGGAGCCCGGCCAAGAACACCGTTGCAAAAGAGTTACGCATTTGCGTCGCTTCGACCACGAAAAGGCTGGCCCTACGTGAGACGCAAAGTGTAATGACATGCGCATTTTCTGGGTGCGCCAATTGCGACTCTTAGCGGGAGCGGGGTTCGTTATTTCGCTCGCGGCTTGCGGGCCTAATGATTCGGGGCCGGCGTTGACGGCGGTTAATCGCCACCTTTTGGGTCGGCTTTGCACCGACGTGCTCGCGCTGCCGGACGTTACGGCTTACGGTGAACGCAGGAAGTCGTTTGAGGACGCGCTTGTGCGCGTAGGGGTTTTCGAGCGGGTTGGCGAGACGACCATCACGCGAACCGGTAAACGTGCGACTATATACAATGTTTCGCCTTCGCATATTCGCGATTTGCTTATTGCACATCGCGACTTGAAAACCAAAACTGCGATTGCCCGCGTTTGCTTTGGCGAGGCCAAAGCCACGAGCATTATCGGCACGTATGATTCCAAAGGAAACGGGGTTCCGATCGAATTTGCGTATTGGGTGCATCTCAAACGCTGGACCGCGGCACTGCCTACGCATTTTCAGCTACCTCACGACGGCACAGCACATGCGAGATACTGGCGCGTCTATTCGGGGCCGGGTCCGTTGGCGATGTGGCGATTTGCTCACGACCCTTCAGGGCCAAACGATGGGCCCAATCTGAGAGTGATCTTTTGGCCGTTCACTGGGAAGCCATGGTATATCGGTCCTTACCCATCGAACCTAACATGGCCCGGAAGAAAGATGACCGTATGAATCTCTTACCGTTGTGATCGGACCGCGCAATCACCGTGACATACTGGTGGCACACCCATTGCGTAAGCTATGCCTATGGGAAACAAAGAGAAGCGTAATACAAAACAAGTTGGAGACGTTTCGGAGTCCGCTGTAATCACGGCACTCATTAAGTGTGGATATGAAGTCTCGATTCCGTTCGGCGAGAATCACCGGTATGACGTCATCGTGGACAAGGACGGCGTGTTGTCGCGAGTCCAAATCAAGTCAGGACGATTGCGGCGGGGCGTTATTGACTATGCCGCCTGCAGTTCACACTTCCATCGGAGTGGACAGAACTACCGAAGCTATCACGGAGAAGTCGACTATTTTGGGATCTACTGCAAAGATACCGACGAAATTTATCTGGTTCCTTGCGCTGACGCGCCGGCGACGCGCGGTTCGCTTCGGATCGATCCAACCAAGCAGGGGCAATTCAAGAAGGTACGTTGGGCGGACCCATATCTGCTTTGCCGCGGTACCCCGTCCTGGTAGGGGGCGGTTCTGAGGTCGTAGTAAGGGCGCTAGGACCGGTGCAGCCGGAAATGCCGTCGTAGCTTAGTGGTAAAGCATTTCGTTGGTAACGAAAAGAGCGTGAGTTCAATCCTCACCGACGGCTCCATCTTTCCCGCCTGAAAGGCCCGCGCGTGGAATTCAACGTCGAGCTTGCCGTTCCGCCGGATGCCGCGTTTGCGTCGCTCGTCCGAACGACGATCGCCGATGCATGCGAACGCGCCGAGCTCGATGCCGCGCATCGTGAGAATCTCACATCCGCCGTTGCCGACGGATTTACCGCAATCGTCGAACAAGCTATGGTCGAATCGCGCGAGCCGATTCGGCTTATCGCGCATTCCACTGCGAGCGATCTGAGCGTGCGAATTCGCGAACGTGGGCTGCCGCTCGACGGTGCGAGTGCGCGACGGGACCCTGCCTGGGAACAGATCGCCGCAAAAGTAGACGCGATGCATTGGCATACTCACGGCGCGTCCGGCAGCGAGCTGGAGCTGATCGTAAACCACGGCCCGAAAGCCACAAGCGAAACTCCGTTGCCCGCGAATGAAGAAGTGCCGCTCGCGCCGCCGCAAACCTACACGGTGCGCCGTTTCGAACCCGCCGACGCCGCCGCGGTTGCGCGTGCGTTCTATCTAACGTACGGATACCATTACGATTTTCCGGCGGTCTACGAGCCGCGCCGGCTGACCGCGTTGAATGCGGAGGATCGCTACATTTCGATCGTGGCGGTCGGAGAAGATGGAGAAATCGCCGGGCACTACGCGCTCTCGCGCGAGACCGATCAGCCCATCGGTGACGGCTGCGGCGCAATCGTGTTGCCGGCGCATCGCGGACGTGATCTCCTCAATCAGCTGCGCAAAGGCATGGAAGCTGAGGCGCAGCGCCTCGGACTCGCCGCCTATTTCTCGGAGCCCGTGACCGACCACGGCCGCACGCAGCATGCCAGCGAAACCTTCGGCGCCAAGGCGACGGCGATTACGCTCGGCTGCGCGCCGCGCAGTTTTCTGGCAAAGCACATGGATCTTTCCACGACTTCGCAGCGGCAAAGCACGATGCTCTACTTCAAATTGCTGAAGCCGCCCGAACCGCGCGTGCTCTACGCGCCGTCGAACCACGCCGCTATCCTCAAACGCATCTACGGAAATCTCGAAATTCTCGCAGAATTCGGCGAAGGCAAGCCGGCAACCGGCGACAGCCTCATGCGCACGTCCGTAAACCGGGCGGATGCCGTGGCAACCATCGACGTGCTAAAAATCGGCGCCGACAACGCGACCGCCTTACGTCAAACCATAGAAGACCTGCGGGAGCTGGCGCATCTTGGCGCTATCTATCTCCGGCTACCGCTCGACGATCCGGCCACGCCGGATCTCGCCGAGGTCGCAGAAGCGTGCGGATTGTTTTTCTCCGGCGCCGGTCCGTGGATGCTGGAAGGCAGAGATGCGTTGATTTTGCAGCTGCCGCTCACGAAGATCGACCTCGCGGGCCTAACGGTCGTGAGCGATTTCGGAAAAGAGCTGCTCGCCTATATCGAGGTCGCTTCCAAGAACGCGCCGACCAGCCGCTCGATCCCGGCTTGATCCTCCGATGTAAAGCGCGCTAATTCCGGGCTGTCCACATCGAAAACGCCGCGCGCTTGCCCATTGACGATCAGCGGCACGACCAGCTCGGACTTCGATGCCGAGTCGCAATAAATATGATCTGCAGTGGCGCTGACGTCGTCGACAACGACCGTGCGCAGCTCGTCGAAGGCGCGGTTGCAAATGCCGCGCCCTTTTGGAAGCCGCGTGCAGGCGGGTTTGCCGCCGAAAGGACCCAACACCAAACCGTCGCTCGCCGGGAGATAGAAGCCGGCCCAATTGATCGCCGGCAGCTCGCTATAAACGAACGCGGCGAAGTTGGCGGCATTGGGAATAAAATCGCGCTCGTCTTCGAGCAGCGCTCGCACCTGGCGTTCGAGCAAGGCGTAATCTACTGCTGACACTCGCCGCTCTTTAGGCTGCCGCCGATCGAAGCCCTCGGCGCGCTGCACAGGGCCGGGTGCCGGCCGGGGGTAAGGAAGCGCCTGCGCGCCCGTAGCTCAATTGGATAGAGCAAGGCACTCCTAAGGCCGAGGTTGGCGGTTCAATTCCGTCCGGGCGCACCACCTCGCGGCGCGCTTGCCGGACCCCCCGCGACGGTGCTATAATCAGGCCCTGAACGGACCTGCGGGTCCGTTTATTTAGTGTCGGCTCGTGAGTGCTAAGGCTTA
>JAAXMC010000080.1 GCA_013036315.1 Vulcanimicrobiota bacterium | reverse complement strand
GCGATGTTTGCAGCCGTGCTGGCGATCAGCGGATTTCCGGGCTTCGCCGGTTTCTTCAGCAAGGACCAAGTGGTTTTCGGAGCTCTCGAACATGGGCATCCGTGGTTGTATGTCCTCGGCATCGTTACGGCCGGCATAACCGCATACTACATGTTCCGCCTATTTTTCGTGACATTCTTTGGAACGTATCGCGGCGATGTGGATGCGGCGCACGAACCCGAGCACGGTGGCTCCCACGCGCCCGCGTGGATAATGGCTTTGCCGGTTGCGATTTTGGGCGTTTTTTCGGTAATCGCCGGCTACGCGATGATCGGACCGAACTCGCCTTGGGCGCGCTTATTCGCGCAAACGTTTCCGTCTGCGAATCAGCCGCCCGTCGCGATTAGCGAGGGTTGGACGACTGCGATTCTGTTCGTCGTCATGGCCGCGGGTATCGCGATCGCGTACGCGCGCTATGCGACACCGGTCGCACTTGCGAACGCGCCGGCGCGCTTGCGCCTCGAATCGGAGCGCATGCCCGCCGTGCTGGTGAGGCTGTATTACTTCGACGACATTATCGACTGGCTGTTCGTGAAGCCGTCGCAGGCGCTCGGAAGATTTTTTGGCAACTGGTTCGACCCGGATTTCATCGATGGCGCGGTGCGTGGCTTGGTCACGATCAACACGGAGCTCGCCGCGGTCATACGCTACTTTCAAAACGGACTGCTCCGTTCGTACGCGCTGATCGTGGTCTTCGGCGCGGCGTGCTTCGCAATCTATTACGCGCTTCAAGGAGCCATGCGCTGATGGCTCTCATGTTGATACTCTTGCCGATCGTCGCGGGCTGCGCGCTGTTCGCGCTTCCGCGCGGCGAACGCTTGTGGAGTCGCGTGATCGGTTGCGCCGTAGCGGCGGCGACATTTGCGGTGCCGTTCTTGTGCGACGATGCAGGCGGGGCGTTCTCTGTGCGCTGGCTGTCGCGTCCTTTCACCGCGTCGCTGCACTTCGCATGGAGCGGCGTCTCGCTTTGGCTCGTACTGCTGCTCGCGCTCTGCACGTTCTGCGCGATTGTGGCGACGAACGTTGCGCAGACTCGCACGCTGATCGCGCTGCTGCTGCTGCTCGAAGGCACGATGATGGGCGTTTTCACGGCTCGCGACATCTTGGCTTTTGCGCTCTTTTGGGATCTGATGCTGCTTCCGCCGTTTTTTGCGCTCGTGGAGTGGGGCACGCATCGCGAAACGGCCTGGCGTTTCCTCATTTACAATTTTTCCGGCGGCCTCACGCTGCTGCTCGCGACCGCGGCGTTCGGCATTTTGAGCGGTTCGACCGACGTCATCGGCAGCACGCACCAATTCGCCGGATCCTGGGCGCCTTGGATTTTCGCGGGCTTTGCCTTTGCCTTCGCGGTGAAAACGCCGTTGTGGCCGCTGCACACCTGGATGCCGGCTACGTACGCGGACTCGCCGCCGCCGATGGTCGCGGTGATCAGCGCGGTACAATCGAAGGCCGGGTTGTATGGCTTTATCGTCATCGGGCTGCCGTTTCTGCGCACCGCAATGGCTGATTGGCGCGGGCTCATCGTTGCGCTCGCGCTGGTGTCGTTGCTCTACGGCGCGTTCGTCGCGCTGACGCAAACGGACACCAAACGCATCGTCGCCTATTCGTCGCTCTCGCACTTGGGTCTCATCGTGCTCGCCATCGCAAGCTTCAACCCAATCGCCTTGCAGGGTGCAGTCGTGTACATCGTCGCGCACGGCTTATTTAGCGCGGCGCTCTTCTTGATTCTGGGTTACATGGAAGAGCGCGAGGAGACGCGATCGATTTCGAAGCTGGGCGGGCTGGGAGCGAATAATCCGAAACTGGGGGGCGCGTTTACGATCGCCGCGTTGGCTGCGCTCGGGTTGCCGGGCCTAGCCGGCTTTGCCGGTGAGATCGTAATCCTGACCGGAGTGTTCAAAGCCGGCTACATCTGGCCGGCGCTGATCACGCTGGTTCCAATCGTGATCGCGTCGGCCTACATGCTCCGGCTGCTGCAAGACGCGATCAACGGGCCCATGATTGCGACCCTCCCGCAGCGCCGCGATTTGACGTTTGCGGAAGCATTAGCCGTGGCTCCACTGTTGGCGGCGCTCTTGTTTATCGGAATCTATCCGCACGCGATCCTGACGGCGGTGCTGCGCTAGTGCCGAACTTCATTACCCACGAGGATTGGCTCGCGATCTTGCCGCTGCTGATCGTGGGCGGCGGCGCGCTGGTTGTGCTGCTGGTGGATTTGGTGTGGCCCAAGCATGCGCCGCGGTATGTTTCACTCGCAATCGGGATAGCCGTGCTGCTCGTGGCCGGGACGTTTGCGGCAACGACATACGGCCGCAGCTATAATGCGTTCAACGGCGGCTTCATGCTCGGCGGTTTTGCGGTCGTGTTTCAGGAGATCATCGTGGTGTCCGCGATGTTTTCGCTGGCGCTCTTCGCCACGTTCGGCCGCGCCGATCGCATGGCGGGGATCACGGCGCTGATGTTGTGGAGCACGAGCGGCGCCATGCTGATGGCGGGCGCCGCAAATTTGATGACCATTTTCTTGGGGCTCGAGCTGCTTTCGCTCGCGTTGTATTGTCTGTGCGGCTTGGCAGATCGCCCTGCATCGCAAGAGTCCGCGCTCAAGTATTTGATTCTGTCGTCGACCGCGTCGGGTTTCTTGCTCTTCGGTATGGCGTTGCTCTTCGGTGCAACCGGGAGCGTCACGCTCGCCAGTCTAGCCTTGCCCGCACTGATTTCGAATCCGCTCTACTGGCTGGGCGGCGGATTCTTTTTAATCGGCATCGCGTTCAAACTCAGTTTGATGCCGTTCCACGTCTGGTCGCCGGACGTCTACGAAGGCGCACCGCTGCCGGTAACCGCGTTTATGAGCGTTGTAACCAAAGCCGGCACGCTCGCGGTCTTTGCGCGTTTCGCTTACGTCGTTCCAAACGGGCACGCATTGCTGCTGCCGTTTTTCATCATCGCCGGCATCTCGATGATCGGCGGCAACCTCGCGATGCTCGCGCAGACGGATTTAAAACGCTTGCTCGCCTATTCCGGCGTCGCGCAGGCCGGGTACATGGTTGCCGCGCTGGCCGGAGCGTCGGCCCTGGGCATCCGGTATGCGATTTATTACCTGGGCGCGTACATGTTCATGAACCTCGGCGCGTTCGCGGTCGTCGCGCTGCTTTCGACCGACCGGGAGGAAGGCGCGCAAATCGCGGCTTTCCGTGGGTTGGCCCAGCGCCGGCCGGGGCTTGCGGCGGCGATGAGTTTCTTTCTGCTGGCGCTGGCGGGCTTTCCGCCGACGGCGGGCTTCTTGGGCAAGATTCTGATCCTCTCGGCCAACGTCAACGCCGGGTTCGCTTGGCTGGCCGTGCTCCTCATAGCCGGCACCGCCATCTCGCTCTACGCCTACTTTAAGGTGATTCGGCTCATGTACGACCGTCACGAACTGCCCGGCCCCACCGTTGGAACCAGGGCGCCGCTCGCCTATGCGGGGGTCGCCCTGTGTGTGATTTTCGTGCTCGCGATGACTTTCTATCCGCTTACACCAAGCAACGTATTGCCGCTAGCCAAATAGACCGATACAATAGGAGGCGCGGCGCAAAAAGAGGCAAGACCATGCAGCGATTCCTGTATGCGGCTTTAGTAATCTGTTTCGTGCTGGCGCCGGCCACCGCCGTGGGCGCTGGAACGGTGAACCTCAACCCGCAAGACCGAGCCGTCCTTCCTTCAAACCCCCTAGCGGCGATTGAGGCCGCGCGCGAGCGCGTCGCAGCGGGCGATCTCGACGGGGCTATCCGGGAACTGGCAACCTACGTCTCGGGGCATCCCGGCGAAATCGGGCCGGAACGTTTGCTCGGCGACCTCTATTACCGGCACGGCGAGCTCGCCCGCGCCGAAGAGCAATACAAACATATTCTCTCCTATGCGCCCGTAGATAAAGAGACGCACAACCGGTTAGGCTCGGTGTACGCCACGGAAAATAAGGTCGACGCGGCGATCGCGGAGTTCGACCGCAGTCTGCCCGGAACCGACTCGATTCCCGACGAGGTGCGCCTGCATATTCGCAAAGGCGACTTCGCCCAGTACAAGTACGAGCTTGAAAAAGGGGCGATAGACTATCCGACCGACCCCGAGATGCAGCTCGAACTTGGCGAACTCTATTACAGCATACACCAGCCGGAGTTAGCGCTCAAATATTCCCGCCGCGCGCTCGACGAAGATCCTACGTCGTTCAAGGCCATGAACGATTTGGGGCGCGCCTATCTCGATTTACAAGACTACAGTAACGCGATCGACACGTTCGGAAGATGCCTGGGCAGAGATCCGACCGACTACGCCTGTGCCGACAATTTGGGCGCGGCCTTTTTGGAGAGCAAGCGCTACGCCGAGGCTGCGAACATTCTGACGATCGCGCACCGGCTGCAGCCCGAACGCGGCGAAGCGTTGGTGAATATCGGCTTTTTGTCCGACGTCAACGGCGACTGGAAACGCGCCGTCACGTATTATGTGCAGTCGATGACCGTCTATCCGTACGCGCCCGAAGCGTACATTAATTTAGGCCTCGATTACACTCAACATGGATTTTACGAGATGGCGCAGTCCGCGCTGCTCAAAGGCCTCGTCGTTGCGCCCGAAGACGGCCGCTTGCATTTCGTGCTCGGCGACGTGTACGCTCGCCAGGGAAATCAGGCGATGGCCGCCACGCAATTCAAGCTGGCCGCCGATTCTTACGATCCGACGGTCGTTACGCTTGCCAAGGAACGCGTTGCGGCGCTGCAGCGTACGGGTTTGAGAGTAACGCCTTAGAGAGGAGCGGCGATCGCGTCGACTTCGACGCGCGCACCTTTGGGTAGGCCCGCAACGGCGACGGTCGATCGCGCAGGCTTGCTGGCGTCAAAATACTTAGCGTACACGGCGTTGACCGCCGCGAAGTCGTTCATATCGATGAGAAAGACGGTCGTTTTCACGACGTTCGCGTAAGTCATATGCGCGGCTACCAGCACGGCGCCTAAGTTTTTCAAGGCTTGATCGGCTTGCGTCGCCGCATCCGATCCGACGAGCTCCCCGCTTTGCGGATCGAGCGCGATCATGCCGCTGACAAAGACAGTAGAATTGCTGGTGCGAATCGCTTGGCTATACGGCCCGATGGGCGCCGGCGCTTTGTCGGAGTGAATCGCTTCGGCCATTAAACTGTGGCTCCCTCACGCGTCATTGTGCCCTTGAAGGACATCGGCGGCTCTTCGATGCCGAAGTTGCGCGCATAGAGTTCGGCAATCCGGTCGAGTTCTTCGCGCGTTAATTGCGGAGTATCAACGGCCTTCGCGAATTCCACCAGCTGTTCGCGGTTGTAAATGTTCGGCAGCACGGTCATGACGCGTGGCTCGTTTAAGAGCCACTGTATGGCGGCTTGCCCCAGCGTGCGTTCCGGTGATTCCAGGAAGCGCAGCTGTTCGACTTTCTGTACGCCATTGACGAGCCACGAACGCGGACGATGGCGCCGGTGGTCGCCTTCGGGAAACACGGTATCCGCCGTATACTTGCCTTCGAGCATGCCGCTGGAGTGCGGCACGCGGATCATATATCCGGTGTCTGCGCCGGCGTCGCGCGCGGCTTTGATCTGCTCGTTCCCCGGATACTGCTCGAGCATGTTCCAAATGATCTGCAGCGAGGAGACGTTGCGCTTCTGCACCGCGTCGATACCTTCGTAGAGCCAGCCGATCGCCGGGCCAAGTGCGACGCCGTACATGCGAATCTTGCCTTCGGCTTTCAACGCCTCGAGCAGCGCGAAGAGCTCGTCGTTATCGATCTGCGCGAGGCGCGCATTGTGCAGCTGATAGATGTCGATGCAATCGGTTTGCAGCCGGCGCAGGGACTGTTCCAAAGCGAAGCGCACGAATTTCGGCGAGGTATCTTGCGGCAGCTCGCGCTCGCCGCGTTTCTCCCCAGGATTATTGTAGAAGTCGTATCCGAATTTGGTTGCGTAAACCACGCGATCGCGGCGATCGCCAAATGCGGCCGCGAGCTGTTCTTCGCTGCGCCCGTTTCCATAGACGTCGGCGGCATCGAAGAGCGTGACCCCGAGATCGAACGCTTCGTGCAGCAGAGCAACTGATTCGGCTTCGGTCTTCTTGCCCCACCAATCGGTGCCGGTGGTCCACAAGCCGAAGCCGACTTCGCTGACTGTCACGCTGCTGTTGGGGTAGGTCCGGTATCGCATTGCCTTAATATACTCCGTCGTGAGCGACTTCGCTGCCGAGTTTGCCGCTGTTGGGGCCTGGATCGATCGCTACCTTTCGAATGCGCGCGATTATCCGGTGCTCTCGAAGGTTTCGCCCGGAGAGGTAGCATCCCGTTTGCCGGCGAGCGCGCCCGAGCACCCCGAAGCGTTCGAGTCGCTGATGGCGGATTTCGAATCGGTGATTCTGCCGGGCATCACGCACTGGAACAGCCCGCGTTTCTTCGCGTACTTTGCCACCAGCGCCGCGCCGATCGGAATTTCCGCCGAAGCGCTGGCCGCCGCGCTCGACGTCAAAGCGATGCTCTGGCGTACCTCACCGGCCGCGACCGAGCTCGAAGAAGTCGTCATGCGCTGGCTGGCGCGCCTAATGGGTCTGCCCGATACGTTTACGGGAATCATTTACGACACCGCATCGATCGGCGGCTTCACGGCGCTCGCCGCGGCGCGCGAATCGTTGGATTTGGAGATTCGCGAACGCGGGATGACGGCGCGCGAGCTCCCGCGGCTGCGCGTGTATATTACGAGCGAGACGCATTCGCACGTTGAAAAAGCCTGCATCGCGCTCGGAATCGGTCGCGAGAACGTGGTGCGCATTGAAACCGACGGCGAACTGCGCATGCGGCCCGATGCGCTGACTGCGCAGCTCGATGCCGACGTAGCCGCCGGCATGCGGCCGATGGCGATCGTTGCGACGGTCGGTACGACCTCGACGACCACGCGCGACCCCTTGGAAGAGATCGTTGCGATCGCCCGCGGACGAAATATTTGGCTTCACGTAGATGCCGCTTATGCGGGCATTGCCGCCATCATGCCCGAGTTCCGTTCGATTCTTGCGGGCGCCGAACACGCTGATTCGATTGTAGTCAATCCGCATAAGTGGCTATTCGTGCCGATGGATTGCTCCGCGCTCTACGTTCGCGATCCCGAAATGCTGCGCCGCGCATTCAGTTTGGTTCCCGAATTTATCTTAGACGCCGGCGAAGAATCGGGGCGCAATTACATGGAGTACGGGCTACAGCTGGGCCGCCGTTTCCGCGCGCTAAAGCTGTGGTTCGTGTTGCGTTATTACGGCGCCGAAGCCATACGCGAGCACCTGCGCCGTCATATAGCGCTCGCTCAGGAGTTTGCAAGCTGGATCGAGGCCGAGCCTGGTTGGGAGATATTCGCGCCGCACCCGTTTTCGGTCGTTTGCTTTCGCTATGCGCCGCTGGGGCTGGACGAAAGCGGCATCGAAAAACTCAACGCCCGAATCCTGGAAGACGTCAACGCAACGGGCGAAGTATTCCTATCGCACACAAAGATCCGCGATCGCTATGCGCTGCGGCTCGCTATCGGAAACCTGCAGACGGCGCGCGAGGATGTCGCTGTGGCTTGGCGCCTGTTGCGTGGGGCTTCAAAGAAATAGGCGCAGACGGGACACATTGTCCGGAAATGTGCGACATTTTCGAGCTCGACAGGATGTCGACTTCAAAACTTTTGTTTTCTCGAAAATGCGCTCAAACGGCGAAAAAACATGGAGGTTTTTTCGCCAGGGGTTTCCGGGCAATGTGTCCCGTCCGCGCCTAGCTAGTACAGCCGCAGGTACGCGCGATGCTCCCACGCGTGAACCGCGCGGCGGTACCGTTCGTATTCCGCCAGTTTCGCATCGCGGAACGCATGATAAATGTGATCGCCGAGCGCAGCGCGGATGACAGGATCGTTGTCGAGTTCGGTGATTGCTTGGCGTAATGATTTCGGAAGCGTGCCGATCCCGCGTTCGTGGCGTTCCCGTTCGGCCAAGTCGTACGTGGAGCCGACAAGCGGATCGCCGGGAAGAAGATGCTGCGCGACGCCGTCGGCGAGCGCTCCCAGTAAGACGGCGAGCGAAAGATACGGATTGCCGGCCGCGTCGGGACTGCGCATTTCGAGCTGGGGAGGCTGCTCCCGCGGAACTCGCACGAGCGCATTAGCACTGCGCTCGGACCACACCGTATAAATCGGAGCATCCCATGCGTTGACCAACCGTTTGTATGAATTGACGGTCGAATTGCAGACCGCGGTCAGCGCGGGCGCGTGCGCGAGCAACCCGCCGATCATGTAGAGTGTTTCGGGCTGCTGCTCGGCGGAGACGCGGAAGTTGACGTGTAGTCCACTGCCGGCGCGATCCTCGATCGGCTTGGGCATGAAGGTCGCTTCCAGGCCGCGCGCGGCTGCGACATGTTTGGCGATCGAGCGGAGCGTCAGCAGCGCGTCGGCAGCGGCGAGCGGATCGCCGTGCGGGAAATCGATCTCGTGCTGCCCCGGGCCGTGCTCGTGATGCGAACTCGCAACCGCGACGCCCATTGTTTGCAGCGCTGCCACGATCGCGCTTCGCGCGTCTTCACCGCGATCGTTGGCGGAAGAGTCGAAGTACGAACCGACGTCAGATGTCTTGGTCGAACCGTATTCGCTGTCCAGCGCTTCGAATAAATAAAATTCGACTTCGAGTGCAACCGCGATGCCTTCGAGCGATCCTTTGGCCTCTTCGATCGCACGTTTGAGCGTGGTGCGCGGACAGCCTTCGAACGGCGATCCGTCCGGCATCGCAATGTCGCACAGCAAACGCGCTTCGGGCAGGTCCGGCGTGGACCATGGATACAGCGCGAACGTTGAGGGATCGGGGCGCAGCACCATGTCGAGTTCTTCGCCGCGGACGAATCCGTCGATCGATCCGCCGTCGAACGTCACCTTGCCGTCGAGAGCCGCTTCGAGTTCGGTCGCCGAAATCGAGACGTTCTTTGCGACGCCGAGCACGTCGACAAAGGACAGCCGGACAAACCGGACGTTGCCATCCTTGGCCAGGCGCAAGACTTCGCGCTTGCCGGCCGCGCGCCGGGAGTCGCTAAGCGGTAAGTGCATCGATCGCGATCGCCATTCTCAGCGTGAGCTGGTCGTGAGGGTCGTCCAGCTTGCAGCCGCAGATCTCGCCGATTTGCCGAAGCCGGTAGAAGACGGTGTGACGGTGCACGTTGAGTTCAGCGGCCACCGTCTTTACATTTTCGCCGACCGAAAAATACAGGCGCAGCGTCCTTTCCAGTTCGGTCTGGTGCTTTTCGTCGTACGCGCGCAGCGGCGCGAGAATGCGGCGCGCGAAATCACGCATCGCGTTACTGTCCCCACCCGAGAGCAGCAGCGGATACCCGCCGAGCTCTTCATAGATTGCAACGCGGCCCGAACCGTATAGACGCCGGGAGATCGTCAATGCGGCTTCGGCTTCGGCCAGCGAACGCTGCAGCGACAAGGCAGCGACGCGCGAGCCGACTCCGCCCGTGATGCGAACCTCCAGCTGCTGCTTCTGAAGATTTCGCTGCAACAGCGCCGCAGCGGCGCGCGTATTGGACGCATCGACTTCGCGTGAAGCCGGAACGAAAATGATCAGCGCGCCGCTGCGCTCGAGAAATCCGGCATCCCCTTCGCCCCCGCGAAACGCTTCCAGCACGGCAACTCGAAACGCGACCGCATCGGCGTTCTCGGCTTCCAACGCGACGGCTACATAATGCGTCGCGAGCGCGATGCTGCGCGACGCCGCGTCGTCACGCGCGGCAACCGTGTCGTTATATGTCTGCGCGACGAGCTGCTCCCAGAACGTGCGGCGCCGCCCGGGCTGCGCGCCGGATTCGCGCGCCAGTTCGACGGCGATCGCGCTCGCGGTCAAGCGTGCGGCGTGCTCGAGCGTATCGAGGTCGTTCGCTCCGAAAATCGAAAGGCGCCCCAAACGCGTGTCGCCGGTGACGATCGCGACGGTCCGCCCCGCATAACCGTTGCGCAGCTTTTGAAAATCCGGCGTATTGTCTTGCAGATGCGCTTGCACGCTGCTGGGCATGCCCGTACTGCCGGCGGCCGCGAGGTGCCGCCACTGTGCGTCTTCCACAAGCACGCCGACGCTGGCGCGCTTGGCAAGGTGGCCGGCCAGCGCTTTCGCGCCGCCGCCCCCCCGCCGCGATACGCGCGAGATCTTCGGCAAATGCGACCAATTCGTCGGCCGTCATGCCGGGAGGGTTCGCCGCTTGCTAGGCCGTTCCGCCGAAGACTTGCACGACGACGTAATAGATCGAGAGCGCGCCCACGAGCGCGACCGTAGCCCACGCCACCGTATTGCCGAACCAGCCGTTTGTAAATTTGCCCATGACGGTGCGTTTGTTGATGATGATGAGCATCAGCACCAGCTCGGGTGGCAGCAAAATGCCCTGCGCTACCTGTGCGTAAAAGATCAGCTTGAGCAAAGGAAGGTGCGGAAGCAGAACCAGTGCCGCGCCCGCGATCAGAGTGACGGCAAACAACGTAAAAAAGACCGGGGCTTCGGAGAACTTGCGATCCAGCGCCGCCTCGAAGCCAAACGCTTCGCAGATAACGTAACTGGTAGAAAGCGGCAGGACTGTGGCGGTAAAGAGTCCGGCGTTCAGTATTCCGAATGCAAAGATGATCGAAGCCCACTCTCCGGCGAGCGGCCGCAGTGCGGCGGCAAAATCCGCTGCTTGCGATGGTGCGAGATGCGCGCCGTGCCGGTTGGCTGCGAAAATGGTAGCCGCATTGGCGATGATCATGAAACCCGCGATCGCGATTGCCAAAATGGAACCGCTGATAACGTCGGCGCGCGCCAGCCCGAGCTCGCGTTCGTCAGAACCTTTTTCGACGACCGCGGACTGCAAGAAAAACTGCATGTACGGCGAGATCGTGGTGCCAATCAATCCCACGACCATCACGAGATAAAGGTGGTTGCCGAAGTTCAGAGCTGGCACGAACGTGCCATGCGCGACCGCTTTCCAGTCGGGATGCGCCAGTATCGCCGAAGCAATGTAACAGAAATAGATGAGCGAGAAGCCTACGAACACGCGATCGATGCTCTTGCTGTTGAAGCCGAATACGAAAATCAAAACGAGCAGTATGCCGATCGGGACCGCGATGTATTTGGAGACATGGAACATCTCCGAGGCGGCCGCGATGCCGGCGAACTCAGTCGCGGTGATGATGAGATTTATTGCAAACAGCGCCGCCATCGCGAGAAACGAAACGCGGACGCCAAAGTTCTCACGGATCAATGCGGCGAGGCCTTTGCCGGTGACGGCGGCCATGCGCGTCGCCATTTCCTGAACGACGATTAAAGCGAGCGCGAGCGGAATCAGCACCCAGAGGATGCTGTAACCGAATTGCGCGCCGGCTTGCGAGTAGGTCGTTATGCCCCCGACGTCGTTTCCGGCGGACGCGGTGATAAAGCCCGGGCCTAAGACGGCCATCAGCAACAGAAGCGAACGCCACCAGTTTCGCCTGCGCATCACCGCGTGCACCACGAGCTAGCCTTTGACCGCCGGGCGAGCCGTTCGTCGCGGGGGCGTGATGCGCGGAAGTTCCTTCGCGAGATCCTCGGGCATGATCGCGTCGATCGCGTCGTCGACGGTGACGATGCCGAGCATGTTGCCTTCGCGACCGACGACCGGAACGGCCAGCAGATCGTAGCGTGCGATCGTTGCGGCTACGTCGCGCGACTGCATCTCGGGCGGAACGGTCACGACTTCGCCTGCCATGATCCGTTCGATCACGTTTTCGGGAGGAGCCAGCAGCAGCGCGCGCAGCGTCAAAACCCCCAGCAGCCGCTCGTCTTTGTCGACGACGTAGAGGTAATAGATGAACTCCGACTCGGGCGCCATCTCGCGAATCTTGTGGATTGTCTGCTCCGCGGTGCGGTGCGGATAAATCCACACGTAATCGGTAGTCATCAGGCCGCCGGCCGTGTCTTCCTCATACTTGACGAGCTCGCGCAACTCTCCGGCAGTGGACTGATTCATCTCGGCGAGCAGCTCGCTTTGTTGCTCCTCAGGAAGTTCGCCGAGAAGGTCGGCGGCGTCGTCCGAGTCCATCTCCTCGATGATATCGGCGGCGCGCTCTCTGCCGATGTCTTCAATGATCGCGCGTTGTTTTACCGGTTCGAGATGCTCGAGGGCGTCGGCAGCCGTTTCGTCGTCGAGCGAATGGATGAGCGCCGCTGCTTCGCGCGCGGAGAGATCGCTGATAACTTCGGCCAGTTCACTCGGGTGGAGGCGCGTAAGCTTGCTTTCTTTCACTGCCAGCCGGATCTGCGTGGGGTTTTTTTCGCGAATCGGCGCGACCGAATCCCATGCGATCATCGTGCGCGGCACGTTGTGGTAGAGCCACGGAGTGAAACGTTTTCCGATGCTTTTGAGCCCGAGCCGGCGCAGGAGTCCGCTGACGCCGACGTCGGCGGCGACGACGCGCAATTTTCCGCCCGTGTTCGCCAACTCGATATCGTTGATGCGTACGACCTTGCGGCCGTCGACGTCCACGATCTGTTTATCGAGCAGATCGAGGACGAGGTACAGAGCCTCTTCATCCGGTGGAGCGGCGACTTTCGGAGCCGCGTTCAGCGCTACGTATCCATCGGCATCGACGTCGGACACCGTATCCATCGACGCAAATCGCGCGCCTTGGCTGGTCTTGATGATCAGCCCGTCGACTTCGGGAAACGTTTGATCGGGGTTGTTGACGAGAAAGTCGGTGACTTTGCCGATCGGCAATTCGTTGACGGTCGCGCGCCGTCCGACCAGCTCGGAAATGAATCCGTCCTGAAACGCCATCTTGCACCCCCTTTCGCGCAAAATAAAACGACCGGCTCGCTGAGCGACCGGTCGTGGCGTGGAACGGCTAACGCGTTCTATACCCCAGTCGCGACTGCTTTGGCACCACGCGCCGTAAAGCCCGGAGGCTTAGCCGCCTTAAACGACGCCTTAACTCGGCGAAGTCTGGTCTACCCGCTTGGCGTCTCTCGACGTTTCCGGGCAGCGGCCTGTGTATCGCGTGGACGCCTCACTACAGCGAGGTATCCTTCTTCTAAGTATAGACTCTATCGTCAAGCGTAACACTCTCGGCCACCAAGAGACGGGCCGCCTACGGGCAGTCGCTTTCCCCTCCATCGGAAAAAAGGACGCCTCACCTAGCCTCGTTGTGTGAGCCTACGCCGCGCGCGAAGGCGCTGCGACCGGCCTCCTCGGCCGGATGTGGCTCACTCGAGAGCAGTTTCAACTCTGCTCGCCTGCGAATCTCCAGCGCCGCGTTGATGTCCGCATGCGTTGCGAAACCACAACGGAGACATCGGAAGCGCCTTCTTCGCCGGTTTCCCCTTTCACAGTTCCCGCATCGACTGCAGGTTTGTGAGGAGAATCGTGCGTCTACCGTGACGATCGTAACGCCAGCCTCTTCCGCTTTGCTTTCGATCATCTGTCGCAGCAGACCAAAACCTGCGTCCAATAGGACGCGATTAAGACTTGACTTTGCCCGTATAGACCTTCCCGGGCGTGCAGCTGTTCCTCGTGCACTGCGTGTCATCCGCCTGAGATTAAGCGATTCCAAGCCAATGCAATCAAAGTTATCCACGATGTGCCGAGATTTCTTGTGCGCATAGTCACGTCTTGCATTGGCTTCGTGTTCCTTCGCTCGGGCGAATCGCTTAACTGACGCAATTCGCGATGGATCTTTGCGATTGATACACCGCCCGGCAGCGTCTTTCTTTGTGCGTGATCTACTTCGCGTTGTAGACGGCCTACAGCCACCTTCCGCTTCTCGCCTACCGCCAGATTCTTGATCAGATCTCCGTTGCTTGTCGCCGCAAGCACATGAACACCTCGATCTATACCGACGATATGGGTGGTTGCGCGCTTGGGTTTGACGCGTATTTCGTGCTCGACGCAGAGATACCAACGATCATTGCGCTCGACAACCCAGGCTCTCCCAAAGCATTCCGGGATTCGTCGTCCTTTGCGAAGACGAACTAGGCCAATCTTGGGAATTTTGACACGCTTCTGCATCGAATCGAAGATCAAAGCGCGGCTACCGTGCGGAAACTCGAGTTGATGCCAACGTGAGCGTGGCTTAAACCGCGGAAAACCCGGTTTCTCTCCAAGTCGGATGCGCCGAAAAGAAGCGCGCATCGCTAGGTCCAGTCTGTGTAGTACCGCATCTTCGCACTCCCTGTACACGGCACTCATTCGACCGTCCAAGCGTTGCCCATGCGACCGTAAAGCAGTGATTTCGGCGTACTGTTGTTTCGCGGAGATGCTGATGCGCCGGCGTCTCCACGCGTCACGTCGTTCTTCCAGGAGCGCATTAAAAAGCTCCCGAGTTATATCGAGAGCAAACTGAAGCCTTGTAGCCTGTCTCGTGGTCGGATAGAGGCGAATGCGCTCAACACGCTTCATAACGAACCCTAGCTTACCAACGCTGAGCGCCATATGTATGGCACACTCGTTACGGCCATGAAAATGGGCCGAATTGAGGTTAGTCTAGATGTCTTGAGATTAGGGTGGCGACATCAGGCCCTGCGGTCAATCCCGGGGGTTAACGACCGTTGAGTTGACCCATTGCGACGCGGTAGCACTCGCACGAAGCGGATTCGAGCCCTTCGCGATCGACCACGCTCAAATGCCCGCGGCGGTACCGGATGAATCCGGCTTGCTGCAACGCCCCGGCGGCGATGCTGACGGCGGGGCGGTGCACGCCGAGCATCATTGCCAGGAATTCCTGCGTGAGCGAAAACTGATCGGCGCCTACGCGATCGTGCGTGAGGAGCAGCCAGCGAGCGCAACGTTCGGTCAGCGTGTGCAAACGGTTGCACGCGATCGACTGTCCCATCAAGGCAACGGAACTCCGCGCATAATTCTGCGTCAACGAATGCAGCTGCGAACCGTTTTGTATGCCCGCTTGAAAAGCTTCGAGCGGAACGCATTTTGCCTCGCCCGGAACTTGGCAGATCGTTTGGCTCGGCGCCTTTAACGTGCCGAGCATCAGCGCGACGCTTCCCGACAATCCTTCGCGTCCGGTCGTACCGATTTCGACTCCGGAACCATCTTGCATGAGCGCAATCACGGAAAGAACGCACGACAAGGGAAAATAAATGTGCGAGAGAGTCTCGCTCGGGTTGTATAGCACTTCGCCCGACTTGAGCGATACCTCCCGCATATGCGGCTGCAGCGCCGCGAGTTCGAGCTGCGGCAAATCGTCGAGGATTCGATTCCCCGTGGGGTTAGAAATGGGAATCAGGGGACACCTGCTCTTTCAAAAATCGAGCAAGTGGACGCTCGCTAGTGCGCGGGCCTGCCTGACGCCTTAGTATAACACGATACTTAGGGCAACGGGCGCTCTACGCTTGGGAGAGAGAAATCGCGCCGCTCCGTGCTTGCTCCACAGAGGCGCACATTTCAAATGTTTTGTCCAGGCCGCATATTTGAAAAATCCGGCTCAGCGATTCGTTTGCGCCGGCAATGCGCAGAATCGCCGCGGTGCCGTTTTCTTGCATGCGCTTTTTTAACACAGCCAAAGAGCTCAGGCAGCTCGAATCGATGTAGGAAACTTCGGAGAGATCCACGACCGCAATATCAGCATGGTCGGCCTCGGCCAGAGTTGCTTCAATTTGCGCTTTTCGCGAGAAATCCAGATCGCCGTCTAGTTTTACGACGCTGATTGTCATTATAAGTGCGCCTTCGGTCGTGAAAGTAAAAATGGCTCGTGCCGATACGAGCGGGCTTGATGATAATGTTCCGTACGATTGCGGTCGGTATGAATCAATACCTTCTTGCATGGCCTGGAACGAAAGCGCCAGAAGCCAAGACCCATGCCGTCTCCCGATCCTCTAAAGGCAGCGCTCGAAGCCGCGCGGATAGCCGGCGATATTCTGATGAAGCATATCGATGCGCCGCTCGAGATCCGGGAAAAGGGCCGCCGCGCCGACCTGGTAACGTTGGCCGACGGAGCCAGCGAACGCGCGGTGGTCGAGCGCTTGCGCGCGGATTTTCCAAACGCGACGTTCTTGGGAGAAGAGAGCGGCCTGCAAACCGGTACGTCGCGCGAACGCTGGATCATCGATCCGCTCGACGGCACGACGAATTTTGCGCACGGCTATCCCATTTTCTGCGTCTCGATCGCGTTCGAGCGCGACGGCGAAGTGATTGCGGCCGTGATCTACGCGCCGGCCATGAATGAGTGTTTCGTCGCGCAGCGCGGCGGCGGCGCAACAATGAACGAACGCTCGATTCACGTATCCGCGATCGACACCATGTCGGCGTCGCTCGTCTGCACCGGTTTTCAGCCGGCTCGCTATGAGCGAAACATGCGCTATTTCGATGCAGCATCGCAGATGACGCAGGGCGTGCGCCGCGACGGATCGGCCGCGTTAAATCTTGCGTATGTCGCCTCCGGCAGATTCGATCTGTTTTGGGAGTTCGATCTGCACCAATGGGATACGGCGGCGGGAGCACTGTTGGTGCGCGAAGCCGGCGGACTGGTTTCAACTATTGAGAACGATGCGTGGACGCTCGACAGCGAGTCGGTGCTTGCGAGCAACGGCCGCGTTCACATCGAGGCGAGCGAGCTTTTCACGCGCCTGCGTTAACCCGCCGCGATGAGGGCGCGACGCGTCCAGGCTTCGCCGCGCAATTTGATCGCGGTCGCAATGGTGCGCGCGCTCCATGCGACGATCCACGCGATCGGTACGCCGTACAATCCGATGTGAAACACCCGAATGCAGAGATACGAAACGGGCACCACCAGGATACCGGTGAGGATTCCGACGGTCAGTGAAAAGCGCGTGTCGCCGGAAGCGCGAATCGGCGACATGGAGACCATCGCGTAACCCTTGAGCGGAAGGGTCAGCATGTGGAGCGCGAGCGGCAAGGCAGCCGCGGATGCGACAACCGTGTTGAGCGTAAAGATGTATGCCAAAGGCCACGCCAATGCCGCGCAGACCGCGCCCGTCAGTGTCGTCAGCCAAAAAGAAACGGTACGCGCGCGCGCGAAAAACGATCGCGCGCCCTCGATATCGCGGGCGCCGAGCCGCTGTCCGATAACGGTTTGCGCCGCAGATTGCAGCGGGCTTGGGACCGTGAACGTGAGATCGGAGACGACGTTGAGCGCGCGAAAAGCCGAGATTGCGATCGGGCCGAGCGGGGCGAGCATTGCCACGATGAACGAATCGGGCGCGATGACCGCAAACAGGAACACGACCTCGGGCAGTCCGAGGCGCGCACATTCCAGCGCCAGCCGCACATTCACGTCAAACGAAGCGAATATTTGGTAAATCGGCCGCCGCCACGCGTAGACGAGGGCGCAGACGCAGGCGATCGTTTCGGAAAGCAATGAGGAAATGCCGGCGCCGACGATGCCGAGCGGATGATGGGTTCCCCAGCCTAAAGCCAAAATCAATAACAGCGGAATGTGTACGACGTTGACGACTGCCAGCACGAGCACGCCCAGCACGCGGTTGCCGGCCGCTCCCAAGCCGACGATTAGCGTTCCGGAGATCGCGATCGGTAAGAGCGAAAAGCAGCGTAAAATCAGGTAGAGCGAGCTTTGGTGCGCGCTCGCAAGGTGTCCGACCATGGCGCTGATGACGAGCGACGCAAGCGGCAGGCTTAGCAGCGCGCACACAATCGCGCTGACGAACGGCACGACGAAACCGGCGCGCACCGTTTTCCCGAAGCTCTCCAAATCGCGCGCGCCGATGCGCTGCGCGGCGATGATCGACATGCCGCTGAAGAATCCGAAGATCGCAAAAGCTACCGCCGTGAAGACGGTGGCCGCACCCGTCACGCCGGCTAGTGCGACGGCCCCGAGACTGCCGATCGCGATCGTATCGACGACGCCCAACAACTGATCGCCGAGCATCGTAAACGCAATGGGAAGCGAAAGGCGCCGAATCGCGGCGCCCATGTTGCGGTGGTCGACCAGCATTTGGGTCAACGAAGGGCGTCGAGCGCTTCGAAGAGCGCGCCGATCTCATCGTCGGTCGTGTAAAAGTGCGGTCCTACGCGGATGCCGCAACCTGGACGGTAGTCCACGAAGACGCGGCGCTCGATCAGGCCGCGATACGCTTTCTGCGATTCGGGAAAATCGATCGCGATCCAGCCAGCGCGTTTCGCGGGCTCTAAGGGCGTATTGACGCGCAAGCCTCGCTCGAGCGCGAGCTCCGCAATCGAACTGGTCAGCCGAACGTTGTGTTCGCGAATTTTTGGAACGCCGGCTTCGCGAATCACATCGTGGCCCGGCTTGGCCGCCATGTATCCGGGAATTGTCGGCGTGCCCGTTCCCCAGCGGTACATCGAGGGCGCCCAAACCATCGGCGCCGGTTCGAATGCAAAGGGCCGTGCGTGCGCCATCCAGCCCGTGACCGCCGGCTCTAAGCGTTCGCGCAGCTCCGGCTTCACGTAGATCCACCCGCAGCCTGCCGAGCCGCACAGCCACTTGTGGCTTCCCCCGGTGACGATGTCGAGGTCCCACTCCGTCACGTCGTAGGGATAGACGCCGGTCGTTTGATAGGCGTCGACGCACAGCAGCGTTCCCGTCTTGCGGCAATGCGCTTGGACCGCGCGCACGTCGCACAGCGCGCCTGAAATATAGTATGCGTGCGACAGCACGGCGATCGCGGTGCGTTCGGTAATAGCTGCGATAATGCGTTCGGTTGGAACCGTGCGCCCGTCCTCGGACGGAACGATGCGCGGCTGCGCACCGAAGCGTTGCCATTCGGTCCAGACGTAGGTCAGCGACGGAAACTGCAGCGCTTCGTAGACGACTTCGTTGCGCGGCGCCTCGAATCGCAGCGACGTAGCGAGTGCGGCCTGCAGCACCGAAACATTCGGTCCTAGAAAAACGCTGCCGGGCGGAGCGCCGATGATCGCGCCGATGCCGTCCGCGATTTCGGCAATGCGCGGCAACCACTGTTCCCAGGCCTCCGGGCCATCGGCCGCCCATTCGTCGAAGTAGCGATCGAGCGCGGCTTTTGCGCCGTGCGGCGCTGCGCCCATCGAATGGCTGACCAGGTACGTGGAGTTGGCCAGAATCGGAAACCGATCGCGCAGCACCGGAACTGTCGCTAACATTTCTCAGTAGCCCTTTCCCAAGTAGGTCCGCACTTCCCACAACTCGGGAAAGAAGCGATTGTCGAGCGTCGTGGCGAGATATGTGGCGCCGAGCGAACCGCCGGTACCGCGCTTTGCGCCGATCATGCGCTCGACCATACGAATGTGCCGCCCGCGCCACAAAAGGAAGCGTTCGTCGAACTCGATCAGCTCTTCGAGAAGCAGGTAGAGGTCGTAGTGATCCTTGCTTGCGGAATAGATCGTGCGAAATGTTTCGATGAGCTCGTCGTGCGTTCCGACGGCGAATCCGCGGCCGCGCAGATACTCTTTGACACGATCGTAGAGCGACGGCTCCGCCAGCCGGCGTTCCAACCGCGCCCGCTGTTCGTCGTTCATCTGAATGTGTTTGAGCATCTCCGTTTTGCGCAGGCCGGCTATGAATTCAATCTCGCGAAACTGCAGCGATTGAAAGCCGCTGGCCGGATTGAGGTTATCGCGAAATGCATTGAATTCATGCGGCGTCATCGTTTCGAGGATGTCGACCTGCGTTTCGATCAAGCGCTGGATGGGATCCATGCGTCTGAAATGCTTGGCCACGCGCAACAGATCGCCCGCCGCCAAATCGCGTATCACGGCTTCGATCTCGTGCATGAGCTGCTTGAACCACAGCTCGTACACTTGATGGATGATGATGAAGAGCATTTCGTCGTGATGCGGCGGCGACGAGAGCGGCTGCTGCAGCGCGAGCAACTTGTCGACCTGCAGGTAAGCGCCGTACGAGAGCTGCTCTTTGGCCGTATCCGTCATCTACGGACGCTTTGCCGGGCGAGTCCGCGGGGCCCGCCGCGCGCCTGCGCGAAAACCGCCGCGTGCGTCTCGTTTCGCGCTGCGCCTTATTCGGCGCGCTGCTGCTGGCGGCGTGTTCCGGCCAACAGGCCGCCGCCCCAAGTCCGACGCCGAGTCCGGTTCGAAATCCCTTGAACGTTGCGCTGTACCCCCGCGCGACCGTTATCGGCGTTCATTCGTTCAAACAAACTGTCACGGCCCAGCAAACCACCGGCACCGTCTTCGCGGACGGCGCGGGCACGTACGACGGAACGGAAGTCGTCGCAGCAAGCGATGCATCGTTTAGTAAGCTCTCGTCGTGGGTGCATCATTTCGGAACGCATTCGGCCGGCACGGTGCAAGAATATGGTTTTGACTATGCCGTTTTTGAGCGCGGCAGCGGCAAAGCCACGCACGGCATACTCGTTATCGTGATGGATCCGAAGATGGTCGATCGCCAACTCGGCTCGGTGCTGGGAATGATCGGCAACTACCGATCGCTGCCCGCGTTTATGCGCGGCCCAATCGACCAACAGGTGAAGGCGCGGGTAGGCGTTACCCTCTCCGACGCCATGGATCCAGCCAGCCCGATCGGCGCGACGCTCGCCGCGTTAAGCGATTTCGAACAGCGAAATTCGCGCGGAATCGTGATCGTCGACGCCGTTCGCCGCTAAAGGCGGCCATTTTCACGGTTGTGCACGGCTTATGCACAACTTTCATGCGTTTATCCCCGCTCTCGACAGGGACTCACAAGCTCGCGCCGCTTAAACGAGGGCCGCTATTCTCTTGGATTGGGAGCGCTGCATGAGCGGTTTGGTCGTTTTTACGTCGCTGCGCGAAGCCTTGAACGCGGGCTATCATATCTATGGAAGAAGCGAGCGTGGCTATCTGGCGCGCTTACGCACCGACGGCGGCTGGGCGCTCGCGCTCGTCGAGTGCGTGCCGGAGAGATCTGAAATGGATTCGCTTCCCGCAAACGATCCTTCGGCACAGCCGTAGCTTCTAGCGACGCCGTTTTTCATAAGCTTCGAGAGTAAATGGCTCGCCCGTGCTGGGGAGCGTCCGTGGATTTTGGGCGATGTATTCGCGCACGAACCTGGCGGCGTCGGCGGCCAGCCACTCGGTGTCTTTCCAAAGGTAAGGATTATCGCTGGTCTTGCGATCCAGCTCGACGAGCGGCGCCAGATCGCTCCACGTGCCGACGATCATGTTGCCCCAGTTGTAATAAAACGGCTCGCCTTCGAGCAGGCCCATCCTGACGAAAACCCCTATGCGTTCGAGTGTGCTCAATGCCTTGTGCCAAGGCAAGTCGGCATACGGAGTATTGCGCAGATAGTCTTCGAATCCGGGATCGTGAATTCGAGCCGGCAGTTCTTTCATGATGTACAACCTGGCCGCAACGAATTTCGGGTCGTCAAATTTCTCAAAGATGCGCATCATACCGTCGAGCTGCGTCGCCCGATGCGTTTCGCCAATCTGATCGAGCGCCGCTCGCGCCTGGCGCACGCCGATAATCACGGTGAACATGATCACGAGTCCGGTGAATGCAGTCGCGATCGCGCTAACGGCTACCCAATCCATCACGTGAGTTTACTCCCGCGTAAAGGGACGCCCTCCGCGCGGCCCAAAGCACGCCGGTGGAGAGGTGGCAGAGCGGTTGAATGCAGCGGTCTTGAAAACCGCCGAACCTTTGCGGGTTCCGTGAGTTCGAATCTCACCCTCTCCGAAGTCTTCGTATGACTAAACACAAAAACGACGTCGATTATAGGATCGAAACTCGCCTCTCGCGCGTCGAGCATTGGCGGATAGGCTTTGAAATTGCCGCGCTCATCGTCGCGGCAGCCTGGGGCCTCTACGTTTTTGTCTATCAGGAACGCATAAAGCCCGCGTATGCGCCCGCGCAGTTGGAGCTCAATACTTTTGTATCGCACACCCTCACGGCGTCCGGTCAGGAATTCGTATCCATTGACGCCAACTTGAAAAACATCGGCACTGCGGAGGTGCGGCTGGTCGGCATTTCGGTCTCCGCTTACGGGTTGCGATTTGACAAATCCGTTCACCCTCGCACCGATACGCACGCCGGGTACCAGGGGTGGAGGGATGAGCTTCGCACGCTAGATACCACGCCGCCCGAGCTGCTGCGAAGCACCGCCGATCTCTTCGCGGCCAGCGGGCACGGCGACCGAAACGTAACGATCGCGGTGGGCGGCGACCTTCACCAAATTCCGCCGATTACGTTTGGGGTGCCCCATGGAAAATTCGACGTTGACCGTTCGGTTGCAAGTGGTCTACGTGAAGGGCACGGATCGCCGGACATTTGACGTTCCCTGGCGGAAAGAGCGCGATGGCAGCCTGGCTATTTTCGCAATAGGCACGCGCGCGCCGGGCGATCTACAACGGCACCAGCTCATCCGGCAGTTTCCGCTGTAGCCCGCCGCGGGCTGCTACCGCGTTAAATAATCGGGAACGGTTTCCAGCCGTACTCCTGCGCTTGCTGCACCGATGCAACGCCGGCCGGCACGACGAGAAATCCCGGCAGGATGTTTTTTTCGAAATCGGCCAACACGCCGCCGGGAGTTGCGCCCGGCATCTTTGAGGCAATAACCATGGCTACGGCGGTCATCGCGTTGTGGCAGACGAAAAACTTTCCGCCGCGTTTGAGCACCGCTTGCGCGCTCCAGTCTTGATACATGCCGTTGGGATCGTCGGGGGAGGCGCCTAAATTTAGATTTGAACTTGCCTTGTAATAATCGTTGGTCGCATCGAGGTTGAACGCTGTTCCTATGCCGTATTTGTTCCACATACTGTCGTTGAGCGCTAAAATGATCGAAGGACCGAGCACTACGGCCAGCGTCGACAGCTTGCCGGTTCCCATCGAAAATTCGAATGCGTTCATCGAATTCTGCATGTGAAGATAGAGACTCGCAATGCCGGGCGCGATGACGAGCGGAGAAACCGATTGGAAAACCTGTTTGTTCGCGCCGCCGCTTTTCAGCGTGCGCAGCACGGCCGCGCGATCGTACTGCGTGGGTTTGAGGATGTGAAAAGCCACCGGGGCGCGCCCCTGCGCGTCGGCGACAGCGGGTTCCAGGCCGATGGCGGCAGCCGAAATACCCAGCGCCGTAGCGGAAACGAACTGCTTTCTTGAGAGAGACATCGGTGAAGGCTCCTTCCTCACAACAAGGGCGAACGGGCCGCTAAATTTCCCTGCCCTTTAGGAAGCCCCTAGCGCTTGGGCGAAGCCAGCGCCCGTGAACGCTCGCGGTGTAGCCGTGGCCGCCGCCACTTTGACCGCCTTGGTGCTGGTCGGCATCGAAATCCAGTCGTGGCCGGCGAGCGCGCGCTTCAATTCGACCACCGAGCCGATCACTCGCTGCTCGTTGCAGGTGACGGCCGTAACTCCGGCCGATCGGGCAGCCGGTTTGCGCGAGGGAGATGTGTTGTGGCTGCCGCCGATGCGCGTTCCCGCGCGCACTGCGCTGGTCTACCACTATACGCCCACACAATCGGGACGCGCCGGCGAAACGATTGCGCTGCCGGTTCAGCGCGGAGCTTTTCGCTTCACTCTGCCGTACACGTTACGCCACTCGCAATCCGCGGCCTCGTTCGCCGCTCAACTTGCGTTCAAGTTCGTCATCGTTGCGGTCGGTATTTTTGTCTTGTGGCGCGGGCGTGCCCGCGCGGCTACAATGCTCGGGATTTGGTGCCTAGGTGTTGCCGTCGCGCTGCCAGACGCATGGTGGGGTGCGTTGCCGCCGGGCGGCCGGATCTTCGGCGGTATTCTCACGGCCGCATTGTGGACGTATTCGCCGCTGATGCTTTACCTGGTAGTCGAGTCGATCGCCACCGGATTATCTCGCAACACGATTGCGATCGCCCGCGTTGCGATGCTCGTAACGGTTCTGCCAGCATTGATTCTCAATACGATCAATGCCACGCAGCAGGCGCAGACGGGCTGCTCGTTCGTCTACCTGACGCCATGGCTCGTCAACGGAGCGTTCTCGGCGGCGCAACTGGTCATCATCGCTTTTTTCGCGATCAGCTACGTGCGTACGACGGGCATCGCCCGGCAGCGCATCCGCTGGGTATTCTGGGCGTTCATGATCAGCCGCTTCGGCGTCTTGCTCAATCTTTTCAACCGCCTTCTCGTTCACCCGATCCATCTCTCCGGCGCAGAGTGGCTTACGGTCATGATCTTTCCGCTGGGCTGCGCGTATGCGATCCTGCGCCACCGCATCATCGACGTGAACTTCGTCTTGAACCGCACGCTGATCTACACGATCCTGACGTCGGTCGCGGTCGGCATCTTCGTGTTGCTCGAGCATTTCCTCAATTCGCTTGCCGTCAGCCGGGAAGGCAGTCTCGCGGTCGAGCTCGCGGTTGCACTGGCGCTGGGGCTTTCGTTCAATGCGGTGCACAAGCGTACGGAACAATTTCTCGACCGCACGCTCTTTCGCGGCAAGTACGAAGCGGCCGTCGCGCTGCAGCAGCTCGCCGAGGACGCCGCCTACATGGAGAACCCGGAGACGCTCTTGGAATCGGCGACGCGGGAGATTCCGCGCGTGATGGGCGCGCGCGGAGCGGCGATCTACGAACGGGTGGATGACCGTTATACGCTGGCCTCGGCGACGGGATTGGGAACGCTGCCCGCCGATATCGGCGTGGATGACCCCGCATTTGTCCGCTTACGCAAACATCTTTCGCAGATCGATTTATACGATGTCAACAGCGCGCTGGGAAGCGATGCGATTGCGTTCGCATTGTCGGTGCGGGGGCAGCTGACCGGCGCCTTCATCTGCGGGCCGCGTATAAACGGCGAGACGTTTGCGCCCGACGAGATGGCGCTGCTGCGCAACGTCACCCATGAAATCGGCGTCGAACTCCACGCCATTCGCTCGCGCGAGAAGGCCGAAATACTCAGCGCGCTGACCTCGGGCATGATGGATTTGCCGGCCGCGCGCCTGCGGCTGGCCCGAAAAGAAGAGTAACCCCGGCTGCCGAACGGCCGCTTATGCTTAACATCGGCAATACCGCATTCATGCTCATTTGCGCCAGCCTGGTGATGCTCATGACGCCGGGGCTCGCGTTCTTTTACGGCGGGCTCGTTGGGCGCAAGAACGTGCTCACGATCATGATACAGAGCTTCATGTCGTTAGGGTGGACGACCGTTTTGTGGGTCGTCTTTGGCTACTCGATGTGCTTCGGCCCGGATTGGCACGGCCTCATCGGCAACCCGGCGACGTACTTCATGCTCAACGGCGTAACCCTGCACACGATGTTCCTGGGCAACGACGCCGGCATTCCGCTGATCGTGCACATCGCGTATCAGATGATGTTCGCGATCATCACGCCCGCGCTGATTACCGGCGCATTTGCCAACCGCGTGACCTTCAAAGCATATTTCATTTTTCTCACCGGATGGCTGATCTTCGTGTACTTCCCGTTCGTACACATGTTGTGGAGTCCAAACGGATTGCTCGCAAAATGGGGAGCGGAAGATTTTGCGGGCGGCATCGTCGTCCACGCGTCGGCAGGTTTTGCGGCGCTGGCATCAGTGCTGTTCATCGGGCGGCGGTACGTCATCGAAAACAAACCGCACAACGTCCCGCTCATCGCGCTCGGCACTGGACTCTTGTGGTTCGGATGGTACGGTTTCAACGCGGGCTCGGAGTTGCGCGTCGACGCAGTGACCGCGTCGGCATTTCTCAACACCGACATCGCCGCATCGTTCGCGGCCATCACATGGCTGATGGTCGAATGGGCGCGCGGCCGTCAACCCAAGTTCGTCGGCTTGTTAACGGGCGCAGTCGCCGGCCTTGCGACGATTACTCCGGCTGCCGGTTACGTCTCGCCGCTAACGGCGATCATCATCGGCATAGCATCGGGCGTTGTCTGCTACTACGCGGTCGCGCTGAAGAATCGCTTGCAGTGGGACGACGCGCTCGACGTGTGGGGCGTGCACGGTGTCGGCGGTTTCCTCGGCATAACCATGCTCGGCATCTTCGGATCGCAGCTGTGGAATCCGGCCGGTTCGAACGGCCTCATTTACGGCGGCAGCAGATTCTTCTTCGTGCAAGTTGCGTCGGCGATCATCTGCAGCGCGTGGGCGTTCGTCTTCACGTACGGATTCCTGTGGCTGATCAGCCGCATAACGGTGACGCACGTCGATCGTGACGCCGAAGAAACCGGCCTCGATATCACTTTGCACGGCGAGGAAGCTTATCCGGTCGGGCTTTAACTAGAACTGCGCGCCGAGCTCTAAGCCTGCGCGCGTTTGATTGGTACGCGTGCCGCCGGGTCCGAATCCGAATCCGGCGAGCACGCCGTTGACGGTGACGTGCGACCATTCGCCGCGCGCGAAGAGGTGCGCGCTCTTGTAGGCCGGCGTGAGCGTGAGCGTCGTCGCGCTGCTGCCGGGACCGTATCCCAAGAAGTCGGAGTTCCCGCTGAAATCGGTGAAGGCGCTGTTATTTCCAAGCGCTTCAAAGCGGCCGCCGAGCGAGAACGCACCGTTAAAAGCGTAATTCGCGATGAGCGCCCCGCCGAAAGCTGTTTCGTTTTTGACGAACCCCGCGGCGGCGCCGGCCGGCGACTGCGCCCAGAGCGCATACGGAAGGAGCTGCAGCTTGCCGATTTGCTGCGTATACATCAAATCGTACTCGCGTTTATTGGCGACTGCAGCCGTTGGATTGGACGGTGTATTGGGATCGGGCAAGATGAAGACGAATTGCAGGCTGCTGGTCGCGCTCGGGTTCCAGCCCAGCGATCCTTCGAGCGCCCCGTGATTGCGCGAGTAGTATCCGTCGTTGTACTCGAGCGCCGCGTTTACTTTTAAACCCGTGTATGCGACGCGGACGCCGCGGCTTACGACCGGTTCCATATTCCAAAGCAAGCCGCGCTGAATGTTGACGTCCTGAAACGTAAAAGCGTTTTCTTGGCCGAGCAGCGTAGGCAATATTCCCGCGCTGATCGTCCAATTCGCATTCGGCACGTACTGCACGTACGCGTTGGGCAGATAACCGTAGAGATTCGTGTTCGCAAACTGCTGAAACGTCGGATTGATCGCTTGCCCGACCACCGGAAATGCATACGCGCCGGCGATGAGGCTGAAGCGAAACGTGCCGGTGGTGCGCGCGACGGTGAGCAGTGCGTTGGAAAGCTGCGCGCGCGACGATAGATCCGCGCCGCTCGGCGTGTCGAGCGCGCCGGTCGCATTGGGATTATTCGAGCTGAACGTAAACCCGCTGAAAACTCCGGAAACCGTTACTGTCGGGGCTGGCGGCGGTGAAGGAGTGGGCGGCGGTACGGGATCGGCAAGCGCCGGCGCCGCGTACAGCATGGCCGCAAGCATGGCAAAAAGCGAGCGCGTCAAAAGGCGGATCATCGATCTGCTGTTACCGCGCTGGAAGGCCCTGGCCCTCGTCGTGGGCCTGGCGTCGTGTACGCCGCTCGCGACGCATGGCGGAGCCGCGCATGTCTTGCGTATTGCCGACCTTTCCGATCCGTCATCGCTCGATCCGTTGCTGGCGCACGATCAGGATACGATTGGCTACGATCTGCTCGTCTGCCAGACGCTCGTGGGAATGGATGAGCGCAACCGGTTAACTCCGGTGTTGATTACGCGCATTCCGACCCGGGCAAACGGCGGCGTCTCCGCTGACGGAAAGACCATCGTCTACCGCTTGCGCAAGCACGTGCGCTTTGCAGACGGCGTCGAGCTGACGTCGGCGGACGTGGCATTCACCTATCGCGCGATCTTGGATTCGCGCAATAACGTGCTATCCCAGGTTGCCTACAAGCGCATCGCTTCTTTGCGCACTCCGGATCGCTACACTGTGGCGATTCGTCTGAAACGTCCGTGGAACGCGGCGGTCAGCGATCTGTTCGCGCAATCCGATTTCGCTTTCGGCATTTTGCCGGCGCACGCGTTCGCCGGCACCGAGTTGGAGCATGCGCCTTGGGAACAGCGCCCTTTCGGCACCGGTCCGTTCCGCGTCGTGGATTGGCGGCGCGGCGACCGCGTCATTCTCGAGTCCAACCCATACTTCTCGCCCAAACCAAAGCTCGCGCGGATCGAACTGCGCATGATTCCCGATCGGGGCTCCGCGCTGGTGGCGCTACAGTCGCACGATGTGGACATCGTTCCGCTTTTGCCGCAGACGATCGCGCAAACGGCGCGCGTGCCGGGATTGCGCGTCGTGCGTACGCCCGAAAATGCGACCGAGTGGCTAACGCTGCAATCGTCGCGCCCGCCTGCGAACAGTTTGCGAGTCCGGCGGGCCATTGCGCTCGCGCTGGACATGGCGGGGTTGCACAAGGCATATCAAGACGTGTATCCCGCGGCCGCCGCATTTCTACCGCCGGTGCTGCGGTGGCACGATTCGAACATTCATCCGTACGTGCACGATATGGCCGCCGCGCGAGCGTTGCTGGGCGGTAAAACGATCGACGCGCTGCTCGTGCTGGCGTCGGGCAACGCGGTCTGGCTGCGCTTGGCGACCGTCGTGCAGCGCCAACTTGCCGCGGCTGGAATTCGCGTCACCATAAAGACATTTCCAATCACGCTTTTCAACGCGCCCGGAGGCCCGATTCGCAACGCGCGTTTTACGATCGCGATCAACGGCTGGCTGGGCGGCGCCGATCCGGAGCAATCGATCGTATTCACGTGCTCGCAAGCGGCGGACGGCGATAATATCTCGCGCTACTGCGATGGGCGGTTCGACGCGCTCTTCGCGGATCAGCATGCGACGCGCAGCGCATCACAGCGTGAACGAGATTTCCTGGCCATGCAGCGCGCGATCCAAGCCGCGCTGCCGGTGATCCCGATCTACTATGAGATCTATTTCGACGGCGTGAGCGCCCGAGTTCATAACTTCCGGCGCAACATGCTCCGTTTTCCGGTCGCGCCCGAATCCTGGGATACGTCCGCCGGGTAGCGAAGGCACCATCGTGGATTTCACGTTCTCGCCGCTGCTTGGGATCGTCGGCGCGGCGATTCTGGGCGGCGCGATCGGTCTGCAGCGGCAGGCGGCGCAGAAAGCTGCGGGCTTCCGCACGCATCTCCTGGTCGCCGCGGCGGCGGCGGCGTTCACGGCGATGGGCGCGCACCTGCACGACACGCGCATTCCGTCCTACATCGTCGTCGGGATCGGCTTCTTGGGCGCGGGTGCGATTATCCGGCAAGGCGCAACCGCGCATGGATTGACGACGGCGGCCAGTATTTGGATGGCCGCGGCGGTTGGACTGCTCCTTGGGTATTCCAACGGGTTTGGTCTGTCGGCCGGTTTGCTGGCAACCGCGATCACGCTGGGTGCCCTCTGTATCTCCGACGATCTCCTGATGCGGATTTTTCACATGCATCGCAAGGTCGCATTGCTCGTGAAATGCGTTCCGGGCCGTGCATCGCTGGATGCAATTGCGGACGTGTTCACATCCGAAAAGGTTCCCTTCGAGCGGGATGTGATCTCGATCGTTGCCGATGGGACCGGCGATTGCATTGAAATCCGCTACAGCTTGGAACTAGCGATCGGCGGAGAGTTGATCGCCATTGCGGAGCGCATCAGCGCGCTGTCGGGCGTACAGCGCGTCGAGGCGAGCGAACCGTTCTTCGGCGGCTGATCGCGTGGCTGGGAATCGATGCGCCCAAGTCGGTGGCGCTGCACCCGTCGCGCACAGTCGAACTCGAGCTTGCAAAGGACGCTGCGTTCGATCGCTGCCGTTACGGCATCGAGCACGTGCTGGGCGGCGTCGTGCGCGAAGAGCATCGCGCCGAAGGAACGCTCGAAGCGACGTTCGGCTTGATTTACTCGGACCGGCTGACGTGCACGGTCGCCGGGATCGACGGCACGCATACGCGCGTCACTATCGAAACGCGGCGCGGCGCGCAAGCCGCACCGAACGCGCCTTCGCCTTACGTGAAAGCGCTAGCGGATTACCTGATTAACTGATCGTTTCGGCCTTCATGTAAGGCTGCAGCGGCGGTGGAATGCGAACGGAACCGTCGGGCTGCTGAAAGTTTTCGAGAATCGCGAGCAGCGTACGCCCGATCGGCAAGCCCGACCCGTTGAGCGTATGCACGAGCTCCGGTTTGGCTTTTGGATCGCGCCGGAGACGAATCGATGCGCGGCGCGCCTGAAAGTCGGTGCAGCTCGAGCAGGAGCTGATTTCGCGATAGGTCTTTGCGCTTGGAACCCATACTTCCAAATCGTACGTCTTAGCGGTGTTGAAGCCGACCTCGCCGGCGCACAGCGCCACGACCCGGTGCGGCAACTCCAATGCTTGCAAGAGCGCTTCGGCGTCACGCGTCAATTGCTCGAGCGCTTCGTCTGATTTTTCCGGCGCCGTCAGCCAGACGAGCTCCACTTTTTCGAACTGATGCTGGCGCACGATGCCGCGCGTGTCCTTGCCGGCGGCGCCGGCTTCCTTGCGAAAGCACGGCGTGAATGCCGCGTACTTGCGCGGCAGCGTTTCAGCCGCGAGTATTTCGTCGCCGTGCATGGCCGTCAGTGGAACCTCCGCAGTCGGAATCAAGAACAGGTCCGCATCGGCGTCGTGAAACATCGCGTCGGCGAATTTGCTCAATTGACCCGTCGACCACATCGTCGCGCGCGAAACCAGCACCGGCGGATTCACTTCCACGTACCCTTTGTCAAACGCGCGGTCGAGAAAAAACTGCGTCAGCGC
The DNA here is from genome assembly GCA_013036315.1 of Vulcanimicrobiota bacterium. GTDB lineage: Bacteria > Vulcanimicrobiota > Vulcanimicrobiia > Vulcanimicrobiales > Vulcanimicrobiaceae > Rubrimentiphilum. The sequence continues at coordinate 8,510 of JAAXMC010000080.1, read as the reverse complement.
GCGCGCCAGCCGCGCGCCCGGTCCCACGAAGATCGAGAAACGCGTGCCGGATAGTTTGACGGCGCGCTGAAAATCCAGAATGCCCAAGCGCTCGCCGAGCTCCCAGTGCGGCACCGGTTCGAACGAAAACTTCGGCGGCTCGCCGCTCGAACGCAGCACGACGTTTTTCGATTCGTCATTCCCATCCGGCACGGAATCGTCGAGAATATTCGGCGTCTGCGTAAGCAGCTCCGCAAGCGGCGAGCTTCGTTCGTCGGGCGCCAACTCGCGCGCGCGCGTTTCCGCCTCGTCGATCCGCCGGCCGAGTTCGTCAAGCTTCGGCCGCAGCTCGCGGGCGGCGGCGGCTTTGTCGGCGGCTTTCCCGATCTCGGCCGAGAGGCGATTCTTTTCTGCCTGCGCTTTCTCAGCAGCCGTTAACGCGGAGCGGTACTCCTCGTCCAAGCGCAGAACTTCGTCGACAAACGCAGGATCGAGGCCGCGGCGCTTCGCCGAACGCCGAACGCGCTCCGGATCGCGACGAATGAAACCAACATCCAACATATGAAGGAACGCCGCATTATGCGAGGTTTGCAAGGCGACCTGCAAACGGGAGGATTTCAGAACGAAGCATTGCTCGCGCCCGAGCAGGCGCTGACGCTGTTTTTTGCGCGCGCGCAGCTGCGAATGCCGAAAACCGAGACCGTCCCGTTTGAAGCCGCGCTTGGCCGCGTACTCGCGCGGCCCGCGATCGCGGAGCAAGCGCATCCGGCGGCCGCGCGCTCGGCGATGGACGGTTTTGCGGTGCGATCGCAGGATACGCCGGGCGAACTCGACGTCGCCGGCGAGATCCGGATGGGCCGCGCGTGGGAGCGCGAGCTCGCGCCGAAAACCGCCGTCCGCATCCCGACGGGCGGCGCTTTGCCGCCGCGCGCGGACTGCGTCGTGCCGATCGAAGACGCAGAGATTTCCGGCGAGCGCGTTCGGATCGCGAATGCATGCGCTCCGGGCGGGCATATCGTGCCGGCCGGTTCGGACATGCGCGCGGGCGAAACCATAGTAGAAGAAGGGCGGCGCATCGGCGGCGCCGAGCTCGGAGTGCTCGCCGCACTCGGAATAGTGAACGTGCCGGTGTACGCCGTCCCCGTTTTTGCGATCGTGTCGAGCGGCGACGAACTCGTCGATATTCGCAGCCGGCCGGGTGTGGCACAGGTCCGCGATTCGAATCGCTGGGCGCTGGCCGGAAAAATCGCAGCGCTCGGCGCGGCTTTCAAACAGTATCCGATCGCGCCCGACGATGAAACGGAGTATGGCCGGCTGCTGGACGCCGCAATCGCAGAATGCGACGGCGTGATTCTCAGCGGCGGCTCCTCGGTCGGCCAGCGCGATCTCACGCCCCGTCTGGTCGATCGCCGCGGACCGCCCGGCGTGATCGTGCACGGGCTGCGAGTCAAACCCGGGAAACCGACGCTGCTCGCCTCAGCCGGCGGCAAGCCGGTGATCGGCTTACCCGGAAATCCCACTTCGGCGCTGATGATCCTCGAGGCCGTAGCCGCGCCGATCGTCGCGCAGTGCGTCGGCGCGTATGTGCGAGCCGCGCAGGTCGAAGCCGAGCTCGCGCGCCCGTTGCGCAAGCGCCTCGGATGGACGCACTACGTCCCCGTGCGTTTGGATGAAACCGCGGGAATTTGCACCGCGTTTCCTTTAGACATGCAATCCGCTTCGGTCAGCCTGCTCGCGCGCGCAAGCGGATTTCTCACTTTGGGCGAAACCGTAGAATCCGTTGCGGCGGGCGAAACGGTCCTCGCGACGCGCTTTTTATAAGGGGGAAGATGACGCAGAACGTCGAGTTCTTGGCGGCGCCGCACATCGAAGCGATTCCGCCGATGACGCCGTTCATCGGCCCCGAGCAATTGATGCGCGAAGGCGGCCACGCCTCGCTCCTGCGTCTGGGAGCGAACGAGAGCGCGTTCGGGCCGTCGCCGCGAGCGGTTGAAGCCATGAGCGCGGAGTTACCGCACATTTCGTGGTACGGCGATCCTGAATCGTACGACCTGCGCGCAGCGCTGGCGCTGCGCCACGGCTGCGCGATCGAAAACATCAGCGTCGGTTCGGGCATCGACGATTTGATGGGGCTCGCGGTGCGCGCTTTTGCAGCGCCCGGCGCAGTCGCATTGACTACGCGCGGAACGTATCCGACCTTCAACTACCACGTGATGGGATTCGGCGCCCAGCTCGCGACCGTCGATTACCGCGCGGACGGTTTTCTGGACGTCGACGCGCTGATTGCCGCGGCCACAAAGCTGCGCCCGTCAATAGTCTACGCCGCTAATCCGGACAATCCGAGCGGCACGCTGTTGCCCGCCGCTGAAATGGTGCGCCTTTTCGAGGCCTTGCCCGATGAGTCGCTGCTTTTTCTCGACGAAGCCTATGCGGATTTCGTTGATGAATCCAGCCTGTTTCCCGCGCTCATCCACGGCCGGCTCCTGCGCGTGCGCACCTTTTCAAAGGCGTATGGCATGGCGGGCGCGCGCATCGGCTATGCGATCGCGACGCCCCGCAACGTCACGACGTTTCAAAAGATCCGCTTGCATTACGGAGTCAACCGCAACGCGCAGATCGGCGCGCTCGCCTCGCTGGCCGATCCGGAATTCGCGCAGCACGTCGTGTCCGAAACCGGCCGCGGCCGTGAAGACTATTACAGACTGGCCGGCTCGCTCGGCCGCCCATATCTGGAATCGTGCGCGAATTTCGTGTGCATCGACTTCGGGAGCAAAGAGACCGCTACGCAGATCATGAACGCGCTGCTCGCGCGCGGCGTTTTTGTTCGCAAGCCCAGCGCGCCGCCGCTGGACCGTTTCGTGCGCGTCAGCGTCGGCACGCCGGCGGAGCGCGACGAGTTTGCAGCGCGCCTGCGCGTGCTGTGGCGGGAGATCGCATGAGATACGCGATCGTCTCCGACATTCACGGCAACTTGGAATCGCTGCAGGCGGCTTTCGCGCTGATGAAGCCTGACGATTCGGTCCTCTGCTTGGGCGACACGGTCGGTTACGGGCCCGACCCCAACGAATGCGTGCGGATGATCCGCGAACGCGCGGCCGAGTGTGTGCTCGGAAACCACGAAGTTGCGGCCGTCGACAACTTTGGCGTCGAGTATTTCAATCCGGCGGCGCGCACCGCGATTGAATGGACGCAAGGCAAGATCGATCGCGAAAATATTGACTGGCTCAACGGGTTAGGATACGAAGTGCGTTTGCCCGAGTTTTTGCTGGTGCACGGCGCGCCGGTCAACTACTTCGAGTATATCTTGGACAAGCGGCAGGCGAAGGCGGCATTCCAACGGACGGACGCGCCGTTGATCTTTATCGGGCATACGCACGTCGCGGAATACTATTCGCTGGACGCCGGCGGCAGCATCGGCCACGAACACCGCCAGCACGGCGGCGAGCTCGAACTGGATCCGGCCAAGCGATACATCATCGATGTCGGCAGCGTCGGCCAGCCGCGCGATCTCAATCCACAGCCGTCGTTCGTCTTCTACGAACCGGAGAAGCGTCGGATCGAGTGGGTGCGCTACGAATACCCGATCGCGGCGGTGCAGAAAAAAATTCGTGACGCCGGTTTGCCTGAAGTCTTGGCGACGCGGCTGGAGCAAGGCCGGTGAGAACGTACGACGACGGCCGCTGCTTCGCATGCGGAGCCGAGAATGAGATCGGGATGCATCTCAAGTTCGAGCATACCGAAAACGGTGCGCTCGCGCACGCTACGCTCGGCGATCAATTTCAGGGCTGGCGCGGCATCGCGCACGGCGGAATCGCGCTCGCGCTGCTCGACGAAGCGATGGCGCACGCGGCCGGATACGCGGGCTATCGCGGCGTGACGGGCAGCATGAACGCGCGCTTCCGCAAACCTGTGCCGCTGAATGCGCCGATCGAGATCGAAGGGCGCGTCAAGTGGATGCGCCGCAACGTGCTGGAAATGGAAGCGCGCGTCAGCGACCGCGCCGGCAACGTGCTCGTCGAAGCTGAAGGACGTTTCGTCGCGAAGGGCCGCGTCGAAGACGAAGACGACAAGTTGTTAAGGCCTTAAAGGATGGCTAAGTCAAAACAAGCACGCGCCGCGCAGAAGGTCGTCAAGAAAGCTGCGCCTGCCGTCGACAACCGGCGCGCGCGGCATGAGTTTCACATCTTGGAGTCGCTCGAGGTGGGCATCGCTCTCACCGGAACCGAGATCAAATCGATCCGGCAGGGCGGCATCAGCCTCAATCAGGCGTACGCGCGTCTACGCGACGGCGAATTGTGGCTGCTCGGCATGCACGTTCCGACCTATAAACAGGGAAGTTTTTCAAACGTCGAGCCCGATCGCCCGCGCAAATTGCTGCTCCACAAAGAACAGATCGTGCGTTTGGGCGGCCGGGCGGCGGAGAAAGGCTTGACGCTGGTTCCGCTGCGGCTCTACTTCACGCGGGGCAGGGCGAAGATCGAAATCGGCCTGGCGCGCGGGAAAAAACTCTGGGATAAACGCGCCGACACCGCCAAGCGGGACGTGGAGCGCGAGATCGCCCGCCACACGCATTGATGCGCGGCGCCAAACCGTTGCGTTCCATCGAACAGGCCGTCAAGCGTGAAGGCGTCATTCGCGCGGGTGAGCACGTTTTGATTGCTTGCAGCGGCGGCTCCGACAGCGTCGCGCTGGCTGCGATCCTGCGCGCGCTTTCCAAGTCGCAGCGCTTACGGCTGACGCTCGCGCACGTCAATCACGGAGTGCGGTCGTCGGCATGGCAAGACGAAGCGGTCGTGATGCGCGTTGCCGCGGCGCTCGGCCTTCCATTTAAAGTGGCCGGATTACAGCTGGCGCGCGCGGGCGAGGCCGAGATGCGCGAAGCCCGTTATGAAGCGCTCGAACGGCTCGCGCGCGCGGCCGGATGCGGTGCGGTCGTAACGGGGCACAACGCAAGCGATCAAACCGAAACGGTGCTGCTCGCACTTTTTCGCGGAACCGGCGCCGACGGTCTGGCGGGTATGCCCGCTCGCAGGCAACTCGCCAAAGATATCGACCTCGCGCGCCCGCTGCTGCGCCTGGAACGTGAGGATCTGCGAGCCTACGCGCAGGCGATGGGCTTGCCGTACGCGATCGATCCGACCAACGCGGACCGGACGCTGCGGCGCAACGCGGTGAGGGTGGCGCTGCAAGCACTCCGGCCGCTCTTCCCCGGCCTGGACGCGGCGGTCGCGCGCGCCGCCGAGGTCGTGGGCGCGGAGTTCCACGCGACGCCGGTGGCCGCCGTCCGCAGGCAGGTTCGTGAAGCTCTGCGGGAGCACGAAGCGCTGGGTGGCGTGGATTTCGAGCATATCGAGGCGGCCGTCCGCGCGCTCCAGCAAGGTGCGTCGGGCCGGTTTTTCATGGCGCCGGGGGTTGAAATCGAAGTCTCGGACGGCGCTCTGGTAGTGCAGCGCAAGTGAAAGAGACCATCGAGAAAGCGCTCTTTTCCGGCGCCGAAATCGCCGCCGCCATCGAGCGTTTGGCAAAGGAAATAGCGCGCGACTACGCCGGGCAACCGCTGCTGGTGCTGGGCGTGTTAAAAGGAGCGCTGTACGTGACCGTCGATCTGGTGCGAGCCCTTTCGCGCATACCCGACGGCCCGAGCAGAATCGAACTCGATTTCATCGTCGTTTCCAGTTACGGAAACTCGAGCCGGTCGAGTGGAGAGGTGCGGTTGCTGAAGGACACAAGCGAGAAGATTGCGGGCCGGAACGTGCTCGTGATCGAGGATATCATCGACAACGGCCTCACGCTGCAGTACCTTCGATCGTTACTCTCGGGGCGCGAACCCGCGAGCCTTCGATCGTGTGTGCTCTTCGACAAGCCGTATCACCGGCGCGTTGAGGTTCCGGTGGATTATGTCGGCTTGGTCGCGCCCGACGTGTTCGTCGTAGGGTACGGTTTGGACTATCAAGAAAACTACCGCAACCTTCCATACCTCGCACAGCTGCAATCCTGGGTATTTTCGGAATAAGTGCGTTACAAACAAATGATTTTAAAACAGCAGATGGGCCGAAGGCCGGGGGACCCCGTCGGCTTTGCCGATGGGGGGCGTGGAGCGCGCAGCGCGGATACGCCTGTTAAATGAGCAAAAATCTTCGAGGCATTCTCCTCATACTCGCCGCGGTGGCCGTGGTGTATTTCGTCGTGCAGCGCATCGTGCTGCCCACGCCCGAGATCGTGCCGCTCGATTACAGCGCGTTTTATCAGAAGCTCGAAGCGAATCAGGTGCAAACCTTTGACGCGGTCGGCACCGAGGTCAGCGGAACGCTTGCGAACGGAACGCATTACGCGACGTCGATCCCAAACCGCGACTCGGGATTCGTCGCTCAGGTTACGCGGCACGTCAAAGGCAGCGTGAAGTTTGAGGCCGCCAGCTCGAACGGTACGCTGAACGTCGCGCTGACGCTCTTACCGTTTCTGATCGTCGGGTTCTTGGTGTTCCTGATATTCCGGCAAGCGCAGAGCGGCGGAAATCAGGCGCTGTCCTTCGGACGTTCACGCGCGAAGACGCTTTCGGAGAATCGCCCCAAAGTTACGTTCAACGACGTAGCGGGCGTCGACGAAGCCAAACAAGAGCTCGGCGAGATCGTCGAGTTTCTAAAGTATCCCAAGAAATTCCAAGCCCTCGGTGCGCGCATTCCCAAAGGCGTGCTCTTGTTGGGTCCGCCGGGATCGGGCAAAACGCTGCTGGCGCGAGCCATCGCAGGTGAAGCGGGCGTCCCGTTCTTTTCGATCTCGGGTTCGGACTTCGTCGAAATGTTCGTCGGCGTCGGCGCATCGCGCGTGCGCGACCTGTTCGATCAGGCCAAGAAATCGGCGCCGTGCATCGTGTTCATCGATGAAATCGATGCGGTCGGCCGCCAGCGCGGCGCGGGTTTGGGCGGCGGGCACGACGAGCGCGAGCAAACGTTGAATCAACTGCTGGTCGAAATGGACGGCTTCGACCAAAACACCGGCGTCATTTTGATCGCTGCCACGAATCGTCCCGACGTCTTGGATCCGGCGCTGCTGCGCCCCGGCCGCTTCGACCGCCAGATCGTCGTCGATCGCGCCGACGTCCGCGGCCGCCAAAAGATCCTCGAGATACACGCGCGCAACAAGCCGCTCGGTAAGGAAGTCGCGCTCGAGACGCTTGCGAAGCGCACGCCCGGTTTCTCGGGCGCCGACCTCGAGAACTTGTTGAACGAAGCCGCGCTGCTTGCGGCGCGGCGCAACAAGACGACGATCGAGATGAACGATTGCGACGAGGCGATCGACCGCGTGATGGTCGGCCCGGAACGCCGTTCGATCGTGATGTCGCAAAAAGAAAAAGAGATCACCGCATACCACGAATCGGGGCACGCGATCGTCGGAAGCTTGACCGACAAAGGCGACCCGATCCATAAAGTCACGATCATTCCGCGCGGCGTCGCGCTCGGAATAACGTGGTCGTTGCCCGAAGACGATCGGCATAGCCGGACGAAGGAAGAGCTGCTCGGCATCGTCATGTTCTCGCTGGGCGGGCGTTTAGCTGAAGAGATCAAGTTCAAGGACGTGACGACCGGTGCCAGCAACGACTTCGAAAAAGCCACCGAACTCGCGCGCCGGATGGTGACGCAGTACGGCATGTCCGACACGCTCGGGCCGATCCAGTACGGACGCGGAAACCACCAGGTCTTCCTCGGGCGCGATCTGGGCGAAGAGCGCAACTACTCCGAAGAGATCGCTTCGAAGATCGATGCCGAAGTGCGGCGCATTATCGAGAGCTGCTACGATCGCGGACGGACGTTGCTGCTCGAGAACTGGGACAAAGTCGAACGCATGGTCGCTTCGCTGCTGGAATACGAAACGGTCGAAGCCGAAGAGGTCAAAGCTATTTTGGAAAACCGGCCGTTCGATCGCGGCGTTGCCGAACCGGAAACCAAAGCCGCGCCGCCTTCACCGGTAGCCGAAGAGCCCAAGCGCGCCGAAAAACCCAAACGCCTGCCGCCTAAGATTTCGCCGGAACCGGCATGATTGCCGGGGCCGTGCGCGGTGCGGCGGCCGTTGCGTGCTTAGCATCGGCACTGAGCGCACCCGCGCAAGCGCAGCTCGTTACAGCGCGCGTCGATCCAACCGCCGGCACCGCCGCAATTGAATTGTGGTATCGCGTGCCCGCGGCGGGCTACGATCTGAAATCGCCGGGCATCGCGCGCGTAGCGCTCGCGGCGGCCGCAGCTTCACGCCCCACCGGCGGATCGTCGCTCAGCGAAATCGTTAACCGCCTGGGCGGATCGCTCTCGCTGGAAGTGTATCCGGATATTTCGATGGTCGGCGCCAGCGTGCCGGCGTCGTCGGCGGCTTCGGTGCTGCGCGCGATGACGAGCGCGTTCTTCAATCCGGCCATCACTGCGGCCGGCATGAAAATTGCCGCGCAGGACAGCGCCGTGGTTGCCGCAGCGCAGCCGTTCGATTCTTCACGGACCCTGCAAGACGCGCTTTTCGCGCAGTTATTTGCGCAGGGGCCTGCG
>JAAXMC010000079.1 GCA_013036315.1 Vulcanimicrobiota bacterium | reverse complement strand
ATGAATGCCGCCAACGGCTTGAAGAACGTGCTTTCGATTGTCATCAACGGCACCGCGATCGTACCGTTTGTTATTGCGGGCATCATCGTTTGGAAAATCGCGTTGCTTATGGCGGTTTTCGCGATGATCGGCGGCTATGCCGGTTCACGTTTCTTCCGGCGTGTGCCATCATCGATCACGCGCATCGTCGTTCTCTGCATCGGCGTGGCGATGAGCGCGTACTTTTTTGTAAGGTAATTAGTGCGCCGTTGCCGGTGAAGGCGCGGCGGTTTCGCCGACATGTACGCGGCCATCGCCTCTACCCGGCTTGCGCGCGAAGCGCGGCTCGATATGTTCGGCGACCCATAGGTAGAGCGTCGGAATCACGATCAAAGAAAGCATTGTCGAGCACAGTAAACCGCCGATGACGACCGTTCCGAGCGGCGCTTGACTCGAGCTGCCGACTTCCAAGCCTAACGTGAGCGGCGTCATGCCGCCGACCGTTGCGAGCGTGGTCATCAAGATCGGCCGCAGGCGCAAGGGCGCCGCTTCCAAGATCGCCTCACGAACGCCACGGCCTTGCGAGCGCAATTGATTGGTAAACTCGACGACCAAGATTGCATTTTTGACGACGATGCCGACCAGCATCAGCACGCCGATAAACGCCGTGAGGCCGAACGAACGGTGCGTAAGCACGAGCGCCAGCACGACGCCGGCAAGCGAGAGCGGAACCGCCGTCATGATGACCAGCGGATGGAGCAACGATTCGAACTGCGCGGCAAGCAGCATGTAGATGAGGAGAATCGCGAGTAGGACGATCAATCCCAAGCTGCTGAACGTGCTGCTTTGCTGCGTGCTGCCGGGGCCGAAGCCCCAATGATAGCCGGTCGGCATCGTCACTTGATCCATGATTTGCGCGGCAGCTGCCGTGACGGTGCCGAGCGCGCCGCCGTTGAGCCCGGCGGTGATCTCGGTCTCGCGCTGTTTGTTCATGCGCGTCGTTTCAGACGGGCCGCTCCCGACGCTGACACTTGCAACGCTGAGGAGAGGAATCGTCCCGAGCGCAAACGACTGGCCGGGCACCGGTGCAGGGTTGCTGATCAGCGACGTGCCCGAACTCCCTTGCGGCACGGTCAGCGCCATACCGGCCAGGGACTGATACGACCGCCGCTGGTTTGGCGGGAGTTGCACGATCACCGGAACTTGCGTTGCGCTCACCTGGAGGTACGTCGCGATCGATCCGCTGGTGGCAGTATCGATCGCTTGGGAAATCTGCGTGGTAGAAAGCCCGAGTGAAGCCGCGCGGATGCGATCGATCTTCACGTTGAGTTGCGGCTGCGCTAGCGTTGTATTCACGTCCGGCTGGCTGATGCCCGGAATCTGCGAGAGCGCCGGAAGAGCGGAACGCGCAACGCGGTCGAGCGTTTGCAAGTCCGGACCGTAGATCATGATCGAGAGCTCGTTCTGACCTTGCGAGAGAATGCGCGAGACGATATCGGTCGTGCGGCCGAACGCCTGAAGTCCCGGAATCGGCGCTCCCATCAACTTGCGCATTTGTGCGCGCTGTTCGGGTGAAACCTTACCACCGCCGCCGCCGCCGGCACCGCGCACGCGAACGCCGGTCAAACCCGCTTGCCAAGTGGAAACGAAGAGCCCGGCATCGTTGCTGCTGGTCCCCGGTTTCAAGGTGACTTGAATCTGCGACTGATTGGTTTGAATACGGCCGCCGCCACCACCGCCGCCACCGCCGGACCCGACCGAGGAAGCAACGTCGACGACGCGCGCATCGCCCCGCAGGCGCGCTTCGACATCTTTGGTGACCGCGTCGGTAACGTTGAGCGCCGTGCCGACCGGCATGCGCAGCGTGAAGCTTGCAAAACGTGAGTTCGTCGGCGGAAATAATTCCGTCGCAACGACGCCGAACTTGAGCGCCGCCAAGGTGAGGAAGAAGATGATAGCCGCGGTTGCAAAGACCGGCGCCGGATGGTCGATGGACCACCGCAGAAACGTTTTGTAGCGTTCGGCAAAGCGCTCGTATCCGCGATCGAAGGCTGCGCTAAAACGCGCATAGGCGGATTTGGGTCCGCCGTTTGGCCGCACGCGCTCACTTCCCCATAACCGCGTGGCCAGCATCGGCACGGTGGTGACCGCGACGAGCAGCGAGATTCCAACGGCGACCATGACCATCACCGCGAACGGAGTAAAGAGCAGGCCTTGCAATCCGGGAATTAACACGAGCGGAATGAAGACCGTGACGACCGTGATTGAAGAGGCGAGCACGGCGCTGAAGATTTGCGTCACCGCCGATTGCGTCGCTTGCATGATTGACTCGCCGCGCATGTAGTGGCGGTAAATATTCTCAATGACCACGATGGCATCGTCCACGATCAAGCCCACGGCCAGCGCCAGCCCGCCGAGCGTCATCGTGTTCAACGAATAGCCGAGCAGATAGGCCGCAAAGAGCGTGCCGAGCACGGAGATCGGCAAGGAAATCGCCACGATCAGCGTGGAGCGCCACGAATGTAAGAACAGCAAGATGATAAGCACGGCCAACACCGCGCCGTAGATGGCCGTGTGTTCCAGCGCGTTAATGGAGTCCACGATAAAGCCGCGCTGATCGAAGACGACGCCGATCTGCATCGACGGATAGCGCTTCTTGATATCGTCGATCTTTTTGTACACTTCGTTGGCCGTGGCGACGACGTTGGCATCCGGCTGCGCGGTGATCGATATGCTCAGCGCCGGTTTGCCGTTCAGACGCGTAAACGTCCGCTGTTCTTGAATCGAATCGGTTACGCGCGCGACGTCACGAACGAAGATCGGCGCGCCGTTCTTGGTGGTGACGATCGTATCGGCGATCTGCTGTTCGTTCTGATAGAGCGCATCGGTCTGAATCTGATATTCGTTTTGCGCGATTTGCACAACGCCGGCCGGCAAATTCACGTTCTCGGCTTTGATGCGCGCGACGATGGCGTCGGCTGAAAGCCCATAACCGGCAAGCAATCCGGCATCTGGCTCGACCATGATCGCGCGCGCCTGGCTGGCATTCACGGAGACCGAACCGACGCCGGTTACGGCCGAAAACTCGTCGGCGAGTTGATTGGTGTAAATATCGTTCAGGTCGCGCTGCGAGCGCGTACTGTCGGTAACGAATGCGGTGATCACCGGCAATGAATTTGGATCGAACTTGTTGATCTGCGGCGGCTGCAGCGTCGGATCGTTCGGAAGCTGCCCGCGGATGCGGTCCACTTGATTTTGCACGTCCACGGCGGCGACATCGATGTTCACGCCGTAGTGGAACTGAGCGCGCACGCGGCTGGCACCCTCGTCGCTGGTGGACTCGATGTTGTCGATACCGGGAACGCGGCTGACCGCATTTTCGATGGGGCGCGTCACCAGCGTTTCGATCGATTCCGGAGCGACGTTGGGATAGGTGACGTTGACGCTGATGACCGGCGGCGAGAAACTCGGAAGCAGCGCGACGGCCAAACGCGGGAGGGCGAAGACGCCCAGCAAGCCGATGGCGCATGCAATCATCGCCACCGTCACTCGCCGGGTTACGGCAAAGCGGGCGATTGGGTTAGTGCGCGGCTGGCCTTCCGGGCGCTGCATGTCGTTAATGCGGTGTTCCCATCCTTCCTTAGAATGTGCCAAACGGTGGTGAGAAGCCCCTGAGAGGCCCCCCGGCCCCGGCCGGGGAACACCGCGTCCCGCCATGGCAAACGAATACGAAGTGACCTACCTGTTGCGCCCCAATCTCGAGGAGGCCGACGCCGACAAGCGATCGGAGGCTATCGCCCAGTCGCTGAAGTCCAACGGCGGCGAAGTGCTCAACATCGAGAAGCTCGGGAAGAAACGCCTCGCCTACGAGATGCGTGACGTGCGCGAGGGCATCTACGTGGTCATGCGGTTTCGCAGCGACGCGGACGCCGCCAAGGAGCTCGAGCGGCAGCTCGGGTTGAACGAGGACGTTCTGCGGGCACTGCTGATCCGGCTCGACAAGCAGGCGCTCGAGGCTGAAAAGGTGGCCGCGATGGCTCCGCCCCCCGCCCCGTTGCCAATGCCTGCCCAGTAGAGTGCCAGACTGGTGGCAGACTGCGGGGTTATCGTGGCGGCAGTGAAGCGCATCTATAAGGAAAAGGTAAGGCATCATGGCGGCATCATATAATCGAGTGGTTTTGGTCGGCACGCTCGTGCGCGACCCGGAGATCCGGTACATTCCGTCGGGCGCCGGCGTTACAAAATTTCGCATCGCCGTTAACCCCGCGAAAAAGGACCCGAAACCCGAAGACACGCTCTTCGTGGATATCATCGCTTGGGAAAAGCTCGCCGAGACGTGCAACACGTATTTAAAGAAGGGCATGTCGTGCCTGGTCGAAGGGCGCCTTTCGATTCGTCAATACGACGACAAAGAAGGCAACAAGCGGCAAGCAACTGAGATCGTGATCAACGCGATGCAGATGCTCGGCTCGCCGCGCGATCGCCAGCAGCAGCAAGAATCGAGCGAAGGTTTCGGCAACGGAACGCCGGTGGCCGCAGCTGCAGCGCCGTTGGGGGACTCGCTGGACGAAGAGATCCCGTTCTGACGCTTTAGTGCTGTCTCACGGTATCTGGCCAAAAATGGCCGGCGGGGAAATAACGCACCGAAAACACGGCAACAGCGGCCGTTTCTGCGCGCGGAATTCGAAAACGATCTCCGACAGATAGGGAGCGCGAAAGCTCGGTATTAAAAAAGGTCAAACAATGAAGTCGACAAGCGACGTGATGCTTCGTACAAATGATCTCCGAGAAGCGAAGAGATTCTATAACGGCGTTCTCGGTTACCCGATCGTATCGGAATCGGAACGGGTGGTCGGCTTCGATACCGGGAGTTTCATTTTGTACTTCGAGCCTGGCGAAGAGAATGGGTCGGTTTTCGAGTTCGAGGTCGACGACCTGGAAGAGACAAAAAAGAAGCTGCTCGAGCAGGGATGCGCGCTCATCGAGGAAGACCCTAGTCTGCCACGGTGCTATCTCCGCGATCCCTTCGGCCTTATTTTCAACATCACGAAGAGCTACGGCGGGCGGTAAGCCCGGTTTCGAAGCAATGTCAAGCTGCGAATTCTGTGCATGACAAATTGGCGATGCGGGTTAATAACTTCAGATGGACCCTGGGGTACCTATTCAAACCGCGGAAACCAAGATCGTAGCAACGGTGGATTCCGATTTTGTATGGATGCTCCAAGATCCCCAAACCGTTCATCGCGGTTTGCGCCTGCCGCCGGGCGGCATCGATGACCGACCGATTCTCGAACACGTACGTGCGATCGCCGCGGGCCTTCGCGAGCAGGACTACAATGCAACCTGGATGATGGTTTCGGGCGGTGAGGTCGTTGGATTGTGCGGATATCATCACCCTCCCTCGGCCGAGGGCGATGTGGAGATCGGTTACAACGTTGCACCAACCCGACAGGGGAGAGGCCACGCGACTCGAGCAGTGGCGGCAATAATTGCGATAGCCAAGAGTGCCCCTTCTGTCAATGCAGTCCTCGCCAGCACGCCGGTGGAAAATATCGCCTCGCAGCGTGTTCTGGAACGCAATGGATTCGCTAAGGTTGGAGAGCGCGCCGACCCCGAGGACGGACAACTGATCCTCTGGAGAATCAATACGACTGAAAACCCCGTCGAAGCGCACGGGCCGCGTTGCCAGGACGTCGATCATACAACAACAGGCTCTTCCCGCTAAGCACAAGCAAGCGCCGCATTAAAAGCCCGATCGTCGCTGGTAATCTTTATTTCACGATGGAGAGGCGCAAGTTGAGAAAGTCAAATGTGACTTTACCGTCGCCAAAGAACGGATAGCCTATGATGCCAACGAGATCGTGGTTCATTGCCGCCCGCAATGGTGGGAAGATATCGGTAACAAGAATCAGCCCATCATGCTGCGAGTATGGCCCGGCTTGCAGACTGGTGAACGCGACGAAGCGTCCGGTGTTGACGCCGTTCCCGCCGGCAGCGCCTAGCGAAGCATCTCGGCGCACCGGCAGATTGAGTTTCGTCGCGATGACGGGGTCAAGGGCGTTTTCCGTTGCGCCGGTATCGATCACAAACGGGAACGGTCCGTAACCATTTATTTTGACTTCCGCGTACAGCACGGGACCAATTTCGAACGGGACGCTTTCATTACTAGCCGGCAGATGGACGTCTTCGGCCAGAGTAACAGTATCGTGCGCGTAATCGATTATCACCGTGTAATTGCGCAAGAAGTCGAGCCCAAGCGCGCCGGCGGCGTCGGGTATCCGGCGATGAATCTCATCGAAATTCGCGACGACGCCTACTTCGAGCGATTCGCGATGAGCATCACCGACTTGCACACTGTCCAACGCGCCGATTGACGCTGAGACCTCACCCGCCGCTCCCTGGCCGGTGGCGTGGGATTGTGTCTCAATGTGTTGTGAATCGGCGAACCGTTTGCTGAGAACGGTAGTGGGCGCTCCGGTGTCAAGAATGAATTGGAACGGTCCTTTTCCGTTGATCATGACTGGAACCAAGAGCACGCGCCTGCTCTTGCCGGCCCGCGTTATCGACACAGTCGTGTGAACGGCGCGCGGCGGAGCAGGGACTGAAACAGCGCCAACAGGGATCACGGGTTTGCTCCTTTCGAGCATAATGTGAATGTAGCATCACATTCGCATTTTGTCAATTCTTCGGCTATACTATCGGCATGACGAATGACCTGGAGCCGCAACAGCAGCGCAGCCGCGAGACGCTTGCGCGACTGTTGACCGCGACGATCGACATGCTGGAAGAACACGGGCTGAGCGGGGCCACCATTCCGCGAATCGCCGACGCAGCGGGCGTAGCTCCGGCGAGCGTCTATCGGCGTTTTCGGGATAAGGGCGCGCTCTACCGGGCGGCGCTCCTGCGGGCGCTGGAAACGAGCGCCGAAGCCAATCGCAAAACGATGCGCATCGAGTCGTTCAAAGACGCGACGCTGGAAGGCGTAGCCGGCGCACTGGTCAGCGCAGTCCTCAAGCAGTATCGGGTTAGTCCCGGGGTCATACGAGCTCTTCTGCGCTTCATTGAGGACGACACGGACAAGGCGTTCAGGAAAAGAACGCTGGCGATCATCTCGAGCAACTTCGAGCGAATCATTGAGGTGCTCTTAACGTTCCGCGCCCAGATTGCGCACCGGAATCCCCGGCGCGCGGTCACGTTCGCACTGCTGAGCATGGTTACCGCCGTGGAAGTCCGGACGCTCGAGGAAGTCTCGCTTTGGAGAGAACTCCTGCCCATTTCGGACAGGGAGCTTCACCGGGAACTTACCCGCGGCTTGCTAGCGTATCTTCGATCCCGCTAACTGTTGAGGGCTTTTTCGCCTCGCCGGACCGAATCGAATTTTGTGCTACCATAATCCTGTCATGTTTTTGGCGCGTCTGCGCGCAATACTCGGAGCGGTCCTTTCCTTGGGCCTCGCGGCTTGTGCCGGCGGTGCTGGACTCGTGCCGGCCCCCTCCGCGACACCGACGCCGGCAGTTCAGGCCGCCGCGATAGACTCACTGATAAAGCAGACCTACCCCGGCTCCTGGGGTGTCGAGCTCGGCATTTATAAAAACGGGGTTGCACTCTACGAACAAGGCTACGGCTTGCGCGATCGCGGTCTGCCCGATACGTTTGTTTCGTTTCCGAACTTCTGGGGGTTGCAGCAGCCCGATCAGACGTACGGGCTAACGCGCGGCGCCGTTGCTCCCGATGCGAACACAATCTTCAACATGGCGTCGGTCACCAAGGAGTTCACTGCGGCAGCAATCCTCTTGTTAGTACAGGACGGAAAATTATCGCTGGGCGACATGGTCGCAAAGTATTTTCCGGCTTTCCCGCGGGGAAACGAAATAAGTCTGCTCTACCTCATGCAACATCGCAGCGGACTGGTGGACTACGTCGACCGTTTCGTCACGCAGTACCCGCAATTCCTCACTTCGTACAATAGCTTCATGAGTAGCGGACAAGCAGACTACGGCGCCACTCTTACGGAACTGGGAAGCTACCCGCTCGATTTTACGCCGGGCACACAATATGAATACAGCAATTCCAACTATTTGCTGCTCGGGATGATCGTCGAGAAGGTCAGCGGCCAGTCGCTCGCGTCGTTCTTGCAGCAGCGCATCTTTACACCGCTCGGAATGATGCATACACATCTGGGCGGCTACGGTGCGCCGCCGGCTGCGGATATTGCGCTGGGATATCGAGACGACGGCAGCGGCGCGGTCCGCACCTGGCAATGGAACTTGCAATGGATCGAAGGACCCGGCGGTATGACCTCGACGGTGCGCGATGTCGAGACATGGGATCAAGCGGTGCGCCGTTCAGGCATTTTTACGCAAGCGACGCTCACGCAAATGTTTACGCCCAGCCCCATATCCGCTCCATACGGCGCCTACGCGGCCGGCTGGTTTATCAGCACGCTTAACGGCCATCCGTATATCTGGCATGATGGCTCGATCGGCGGATTTGCAACCATGAATGCTACGTTTCCGGATAGTGGCATCGACATTGTTGTTCTGACTAACGACGGGACGGGCGCCGATCCGTATTTTATCGTTCCGCAGATACTCTCGTTGATCAACGGGTAGCGCCGCGAAGGAGATGACTCGGCCCTATGTTTGGCGATACGTCGCGATCTGCCAATCGTTTCCGCACGGATCGGTGATCATCGCGCGCCGATCACCATACGGCATTTCTTCGGGTTCCTCGATCGAAACAGCGCCGGCCTCCAATGCGCGCTGGTACGTGGCGTCGGCGTCATCGACGTAGAGATACAGCAGGGCCTGCATCGGCTTGCGTGGACCGGCACCGCTGACCATGACGATCGAGTCGCCGATTCTCATTTGTGATGGTGCGTCGGCCGCGTAGTCTCCACTCGCACCAAAAGCGCGCTTGAGAAACTGAACGAGCTTAGCCGGATCGGCAACTACGAGCCGCGGCGTAACAGTGTGAAAGCCGTCCGGAATCGATTTGGCCATCACGTGACCTCCAAGGACGCGGGACGCAGTTGAGGTGCGGTGCTTCCCGCCAATGTCAACAACGCAAAAGCGCTCCCGACGCGATGCGCCAGCGTCGTGAGCGTTTCGACCTCCTCGGGTAAGTAATGCGTGTGGTCGTGTTTTGGCCCGCAGGCGATAAAGCCGATCAGTTGTGCCCGCGCAGTCATCGGCAAGAGGAGTGCCCCTCGAAGTGCGTGGCGGGGCTCGTCGCATTGGAACGCTTCGTGCCAGCGGCGTAAGCGCAATACGGCAAAATCGTCACCGGCAAGGAGCGTTGGAGTCGCTTCGGTTCCCGGCGTCGCGCGCGCATATGACGAACCGTCCGCCGTGTAAATCGCAACGTATTCGCTCTCCAGCCGTGCGTTTAAAGCTTCATACGTTTGGCCGAGCAAACGTTGCGGATCGGCAATGAGATCGGTCTCTTGCGCGAAGCGGCGAAGCCCCTGCAGCGCAAGCATTTGCGTGCGGAAAACAACGCTGTTAAGAAACGCCTCGATCTTCCGCTGGGTCATCGACAGGCCGGCGCCCAAGACGAGCGCCAACGCAAGCTCGGCCAGCAGCGTAAACCGCGACGCGTTGATCCAGCGGCCGAATCCCCAATCGATCAGCGCGAGCGCACCGATGCTCAGCGACATCATTCCCGCGTACATGAGCGCGCGGCTGACAACGAAGCGAACGTCGAACAGCCGGTGCTTGAGTACGGTATAGGCCAGCGCGATCGGCGCAAACACTTCACACGCTTGCACAAGATTCATGGTGGCCGCACCCGGAAAGACGCTCGTTGCGCTCCAAATGAACTGCACCGTCAGGAAAGGCAAGAATGCGACGGTGAAAGCGGCGACGACCCATCGCAGCCGGTTCCGATTCGCCGAATCGGCGGTTGCGTAACGGACGATTAGGATCGCGACACCCGCCGCATAGATAGCGTCCGTCAGCGTGTTGTGAAGGTTTCCCGGCCGGATCCACGCCGGCGTCGGGGCACCTGCTAAAATGTACGTCAACAATTGATACATGCCCCAAGCCGCAATTGCAGGTGTGATGGCGAACAGTAAGGCGCGCTCCGCCCAGAGCGCGACCGGCTTTAATTTTACGTCGGGGAAACGCAACGCAAATGAAACGAACGCGGCCGGCGATATCGCTCCGGCAAGTGCCATGAGAATCATGACGCCAATGAGCAGTTGCGGCGAGACAGCCTTCACGAGGGCTCCGTACGAGCAAAAACTATACGCGAAGCCGTAAAACGCCCATGTCGCCGGCATCGGCCGAAGGAGCACCAGCGCTGCCGCGACCGCGATGAACGCAAGCAACGCGAGCACCGCGAACAGGTCGGTAACGTTATCCAAAGTCGATCGGCGCTGCGTATGCGCGCGCACTGTTATCGTGCGTCCCGATGCCAGCGGCAAACGCACGACGAGTCCCTGCGGCACCACGCCCATATACCTGGCTCGTTCGAGCGGCTGCAAGCGCTTGAGGTCCACACGGTCGCCGACGTGCAACCCCGCCGCTGAAGCCGCGGGATCGACGCTCTTGATGGTGCCGTGCGGATCGACGCCCAATCCGAAAGACGAATATGGATGCCACGGCAACATGAGGTCCGGCCCGGCGATCAGCATGGCGATCGCCGTGAAGGTGAGAATGAACGTGGTCCTTACTGCGTGTCTCATGCGGGGCTCATTTAGAAATAGGACGTTCCCGCGAGGGGGCACCGCGGCCCTGCGCGCGAGTCAGTTCGGGCGTGTGTCGTAACTAATATTCAGATCCGCCCGCGGCGCGGGCTGCAGTAACGTGCGCACGTTGAACGCGGCGGCAATCGCGACCGCAACTGCGAAGACGACGAGCGAAATGAAGGCGGTCTGATTGAGCGCTTGCACCGCAAGCTCATACGCGTGCGTGGACGGATGCGCTAACGCGACGAACGACCGCGACGGCAGGATGAGGCACGTGCCGATCACGACCAGCATATTGGCGATCAGCAGCGTTCCAGCGCGTAGCTTTGCCCGCGCCGGAAGCAGCAGCAGCACGAAATCTTGCAACACGACTAGTGTGGCAGCCACGAAAGCGAGCAAAAGGAGCGGGTGCCAGTTCGGCGTGAATGCGAGTGGCGCGAGAGCCTTGCCGCCGCCCGATGCGCCTATCACAAATCCGACGGCGCGCCGCAGCGGTAGAAAATTGAGCAGCCAGAGCATGAACAAGATGTTCGCAAATGCTTCGATCAAGAGAGAAAAGCGAGGCACTTCGTCGTGGGCTGCGCGCGGGAGCGCTCGCGGATTCCATTTGTCGATCCCGAGCTTCGCCAGGACTGTCGATCCCGAGCCCGTTCGCTCGAGCGCTACGAAAATAAACGTCACGACCCCGAAGACGAGAAAGATCGTGGGCCACACGACGGCGATATTTTTTAGGAATGCCGGCAGTGGCGACGGGTTCAGAAGCGCCGCAATAAGCGCTCCGAGCAGTTCGAGCGCCAGCGCTCCCGCCAACGCGATCTTGAGCGTGTACCAATAGAACGGATAGATTTCCGGGCCGATGAGGTACTGCGCCGGCTGGTACCGGCTCGCTACGATCTTCGGATGCCCGAACGCTTTGACGATCGCTGCTTCTTCGGCGGCCGTTAACGGACGTCCGAGCTGCTGCTCGCGATCTTCGAATTGCGATTGAATCGCATCGGAAATCTCGGCGATGATGTCGTCCTGTTGCGCTGCCGGCAGATAGCGTCGCACTTCGTAAAGATAGCGGTCGAGAAGTTCCACTACAGTTAGGCCTCCTGAATGATACGGTTTAGCGAAGCGTTCAATTCTTTCAATTCGTCGAGCAGATCGGCGAGAACCGGTTTTCCGGCTCGCGTAAGCCGGTAGAATCTTTTCTTGCGTTTGTTCTCTTCGCGCCACTCGCTTTGCAGAAGCCCCTGCGCCTCCAAGCGGCGGAGCAGCGGATACAAGGTCCCCTCGTCAATCGAGATGCCGTGCTCTTGCAGGCGGGTGCGCAGCGTGTAACCGTAACGCTCGTGCTTGAGCTCCGCGAGCACCGCCACCACGAGGCAGCCCCGCCGAAGCTCCAGCCGCAAGTTCTCGAAGGCCGCTGGTTCAGACGCCAATCTTCCCTCGTGTCGCATAGTATGTCATATACACTGTATACCACATAGTATAAACGGCGTCAACCCTCTCGCCTCCGCAGCGACGCGAGATATTGTCAAACGAGTGTTGAAATAAGGCGCACGCCGACCGCTCTCTGTGCGAGGTTATCGTGAAACGAGTTTTAGGGTCCGCGACGCTCGGCTTCGCTGCTTTGTTCTGCACGAGTCCGGCATTTGCGGCGACATGCGCTCCGCAGAAGCTCGTTCATATCGTCACGGTCAACATCACGCCCGGCGTTCCGGCTGGGTTCCCGTCGCAACCGCTAAGTATGTATCGCCTTGGCAGCGGTAAGATGCGCACGGAAGAGGCTCCGGACCCAGCCAACGGCATCCACGGCGTTATAGTTACCGCTGAGCCAAACATATGGATGGCCAATCTCTACGACCATACAGGTAAGCACATTGTGGACCCCGGCCCCACGTTTTTTGTGAAGGCGCCGATCTTTTATGGCACGCCGGGATTCCCGGAGAAGTTTATCGACTTGGAGTTTGGTTGTGAGGCGGATTTTATCGCTGCCAATGCTCTTAAATCGATTCGGTCAGAGCAAATCGGAAACGGCCATTACGATGTGTACCGCACGGACGCCGGCTCGGAGGCAATCGAGATCCTAGAGCAGTCCGGAACAGGTACGCCGGCTTTCGCGCGTTACTATCACGATGGAAAGCTGCTGGTAGCCCTTCGTTATGACCTGTACGCGACCGGCCTTCCAAACGATCCGAATCTTTTTGTGCCGCCGCCCGGCGTGCACTATATAGAGGCGGGTCCGCACTAGGAATCGCGTAGCACCTCGAAAAGTTGAGCAATGAGAGCGTTTGATTTCGTCTTACTGTTTTTTTCGTTCGTCTACGCGCTGGCGCTGACGCACCTCTTGATGACAGCCGCGCGCATGATCCGTTACCGCCAAAACATTGTTTTCTCTGTGCCTCACGCGCTTTGGATGCTCGTGGCCCTTATTCTCGTGATTGGGAATTGGATAAGCCTCTGGGATTTCCACAGTATGGCGAAGATAACGGCTACGGCGATCGCGGTCGGATTTGGTTTCAGTATTTTGGTCTATTTGGACTGCGCGCTCGTCTCCCCGGATTTCGATGGCGACGGAGAAATTGATTTACGACAGTTCCATGATCGTCAAGGCACCACGTACATGGGCGCTGTATTAGTAACCATCATCGCGTCCGTTATTCTCAATGCGGCTGCCGCTACGGCCATGGGAATACAGAATTGGGGGAACGAAAATGCGATCGTTTTCGCAATGTTAGTGCCGGCCATCGCAGCGCTTGCGGTGCGAAAGCCTTGGGTTCAAGTGGCGGCGCCGCTCGTCTTGGTCGGCATAACGATGGCGTACATCTTCATATATTATCCGGTTCTCAAGTAACATTTCTACGCGCTGGAGTTTGGCGCGCCAGCAGTTGAAACGCCAGGATTGCAAGCATTGTGAAGACGATCGCTTGCGCGACGTGCAGCCAAAACCACATATCCGCTCCGCCATTCCAAACTAAGGTACGCTTGGCGTCGAACGGCCAGACGGCCGCAAAAAAAGTCACGTCCGCAACGATGTGCACTGCGATACCTGGAAGTATCGAGTTCGTTAAGTAGGCGATTGTGCCGAGTACAATGCCAACAACAAGGTACACAAACAATTTTGTCGCGAATGCGCCTTGCGTGAGGTGTGCGAGCATGAACAAAACCGACGAGATGCCGATCGCGACCGGCGCGGTGAAGCGACCTTCGAGCAACGTTTGGCAGTAACCGCGAAACCCGGCTTCCTCAACCAGCGGCGCAACCAATGAGGCCGTGATTCCGACCAATACCAGCGTGTAGATCGGATAGGCGGAAAGCTTGGGTAGAGCATTTGGGGCGACCTTGACGAGCTGACTCAGAATGATCCAATACGCGCTGAATGCCACAATCGAGAGTATTCCGGCAAGAAATGCAAGCCAGAAGATTTTACCCGAAACGGGGCGTGCTCGCAGCAAACTCACGCGCATAGCCGACGTTGATTGCGGCCACGCTTTGCCGGCGAGATATTGCCAAAGCGCGAAGAGCAGGAGCGCCATTGCGGGGACGCACCACGGGATCGAGAGCCCCGTTTTTAGGTTCAGCGCCAGCAAGCCGCCCCACATTCCCTGACCAACGATGAGAATGCCGAACGCCAAGAGCGTGGCGAGTAGAATCGTGCGCATCAGGAAAAATCCTCCGAGGTCCATGCGCAGTAATCCTTCCCCTGCGCCGGGCGCGAGGTCGGAGTCACGCCGCGTGGTTGCCGAGCGTTTTCCAGGGCATGCGCGTTGCAGCTATTGTGCTGTGCCTCGGCCTTTGCGCCTGTGGACATGGTAACGAACAACATCACCGCTCGAGCGGAATGGGAATGGACGCGTTCGGGCACACGCGCATGAGCGCGGAGCGGACGACCCTCGACGAACGCCAGCGCGCGCATCTCCAACGCTTGGTGGATTACTTGCGCGCCAGTCTCGTGAAGTACCGCGACGTTCGATATGCCGCTGCGGCCGGATATCTTCCCGAAGGCGAAGACGTTCAGGTTGGCTCGCTCAAGCATTTTGTCAACGCCGCAAACCTGCGAGCGAACTGGCGCCATCTGGATCCCGATAAACCGATGGCCGTGCTGTACCGCAGAACGGCGACCGGTTTTGAATTGGTGGGCGCGATGTTCTCTGCCCCGATTAGTGCTTCAATGGATGATCTCGATCGCCGCATTCCGCTTGTGTTCGGGCACTGGCACGCGCATAGGAATATCTGTGTGCCTCATCAGGGCCGGACGCTGACGCGGGAGGAGCAGCGCGCCTTTGGTTTCAGCGGTTCGATCAACACGCAAGCATCGTGCGAAGCCGCCGGCGGAGTCTTTCTCGACAACGTCTACGGCTGGATGGTGCACGTCTATCCGTTCGAACGGGATGTCGCCAAACAGTTCTAAATCGGCTCAACTTTGTTAAAAACACACGAAGAGGCCGTGTTACAATGAGCTGATGAATCGTCGCCGCTTTGCCGTCTCCGCAATCTCTGCAGCAGGCATCGCGACAGCGCTCGGCACGCGCGGCTCCAATCTCATTGCGATCGCGTCCACGCCCGCGAAGAGAGTCAACGTTCTCAACATCCAGTACGCGCTGACGAATTTCAAAAGCTATAAGCTCTATACGCGCACGTCCAACGGACGAACGTACGGTCCCAACATTGAAACGACTCCCGGCAGCACGCTTTCCGTCAGGATCGTAAATAAGCTGCCGCCGAACCCGCCCGCGACGCCGCCTACGGGAAGCGTGCAGATTCCCACAACGAGCTCGATGCTGGACGTGCAAAACGCCTCGGCGTAACGCGGTGTGACCGGAAGTTTTACGAGAGTCGAAGCCCGGCGACCCATTCGCGGCTCGATTTGCCGGGCATCCAAATGAGCAGCAGCGCCATGATTCCGTAGATCGGCAGATGCCCGATCAGTTCGGTCGTGCCGAAATACGTTAGCGTCACGTTCATCGGCAACCAGGCGAGAATGATAATCTCGCGCGTAAAGATCGCGAACAAGAGACACAATCCGATTAGGAGCTCAACCGAGGCCGCCACGAGTACGAACGTATGGTTGGAAAGCGGCACGCCGAGGTGCGCGGTAAAGTTGATCGGGTAGCGCTGCAGAAACGCAAGCGCAAGCGGCAGGTTTGCCAGTTTTTCCGTAAAGGCGACAATCACAAAACTTGCGCCAATGCCGATGCGCAGGGCCGTCACCGCATGGCGCGCGAGTGCCGCCGGCGGCTCAAACCGCGGAAACATGAAGTGGTCGATCGCAATGGGTCCGCGGCCCGCCAAGAAAAAGAATGCCGCGACGCCGAGATACAAAGCATTGTCGAGCATCGGCTGAAGGCCGGCGAGGAAAACTCCCGCGAGCCATAACGCAACCATGAGCAACGCCGCCAGCCGCGTGAGGCCCCCGTAAAAAAGCGAGACGCTTACCCAAATCTCGACCAAGCCGCAGATGTAGGCCGCCGCGCCGTACAAGTGGACGTTCGGCGAGAACAGCATGCCGTAGAGCCCATCGTAAAACAGCGGGATCGCCACATGCACGCCGATGATCAGCGGAAACAGCGCGTAGACGACGCGCAGTCCTTCCGGCGTCGCGCCGAAGTGCTCGGGCGATGGCAGGAAATCACGCCCATCGCGCGCGCGCCAAACGAATGCCAGCGCCGCCGTAATAACGGCAACGGCGATTGTACAAATGATCGGCCCCGATGAGAAGAACAAATCCCAGCGCAGCGGGTATCTCGCGGCGTCGATGAACCATTTCTCGTGCGCGCCGGCCGGTAGTGGAAGAGCAGCCATCAGGCCGGCTGTGAATGCCGCGCGCCGCAATCGCATAGCTATCCGCCTGCTATCGCGCCGACGATGAGAAACGGCTCGGAGCCAGCGGCGACGGCTTCGGGCAACGGTGCGTCAGGCGAATCATGCGAGAGATCTTTTTCACAGGCGAAAAATCGTATGTAGGGGCGCCTTTTGTGCGTGAGGTTGTCGCGGATCGTTCCGCGCAGCGTCGGATAGCGGGCTTCGAGCGCGTCGACGACGGAACGCGCCGTCGGCGCGCCCTCAACCGCGAGCTCGAGCTCGCCGCTAATCCGCGCGAGCGTGCGCAGATGCGCCGGGAGCACGACCCGGATCATGCCAGCGTTTGTACTTCGACCGACAAGACTGCCGGAAGATCGCGCACGATCGGTTTCCAGTTATCCCCGGCATCGGATGAGGCATAGACCTGGCCGCCGGTCGTTCCGAAATAGATTCCGCACGAATCGAGCGAGTCGACCGCCATCGCGTCGCGCAGCACGTTGACGTAGCAATCGTTTTGCGGCAGCCCTTTGGTCAGCGCTTCCCATTCGTTCCCGCCGGTGCGGCTGCGGTAGACGCGCAGCTTGGCCTCGGGCACAAAATGCTCGCTGTCGCTCTTGATGGGCACGACGTAAATCGTTTCGGGCTCGTGGGCATGCACGTCGATTGGAAAACCAAAATCCGTCGGCAGGTTCCCGCTGATTTCTTGCCACTTATCGCCGCCG
>JAAXMC010000078.1 GCA_013036315.1 Vulcanimicrobiota bacterium | reverse complement strand
TCGCGTTATCGAGCGAAGGCGGATCGCGTTTCATGCGCCGCGTCTTCGAAGGAGCTCCGCAAGCGATACTGTGGCTCTTCGCGGGATCGTTGCACGCGCAGCTCTATCCCGGACCAATCACCATTTCGATTCCCTCATATCTTTCTTATCTGGCGTTTTACGTGCTCGCGATCTACATGTTCTTGTACGGCATCTGGACGCCGTTGCGCATGCTCGCGACACACGTGCGCCTGCGCCGGTTTTGGCATAATCTGTCGCGCGATACGCGGCTGCTGGGCTTCTTGCTGCTGCTGACATCTTGGGGGTACGTCTGCACGGTGACGTGGCTGCACGCGGGCATCGTTATCGGACTCGCCAGCCTCGTGCCGCTGCCGTTCTTAGCGTATACGCTTCGCGCGCTCAACGAATCCCAAATAGAACTGCACCGATTGCGCTTGGCGCGCGACGCCGTGCAGGCCATGCTCGGCGCCGGCGATCCGATTCCGCAAATGAATTCGCTGCTGGCAAGTTTGCACACGCCGACCGCCCGCGAAACGCTGCAGATCTTCGCCGCGATCACACCCGACGAAACGCGCCTTGCGCCGTTGGCGACGATCGGTCATCAGCCAACGGTCGAACAAGTGGATCTCTGCAGCCGCGCCTTGGCAGAGCTCAGCCGATCCGACAGCCCCGGCGTCACGGTCCGTAATTCGAACTACACCGTGTTCGCGGACGCGGCCCGCAGTTCGGACGACGAGCTGCTCGGCGTGCTCATCGCGCACCGGCCCGCTACCAGCGCACACCTGTTGGCGCGCCGCCGTTTCGCGCAAGCGGCCGCCGATCTCGCTCCGCTGCTGCGCGACTTCCGCTCGATTGCCGCCACGCAGAGCGCCGCCGCGCTCGACGCGCTGACCGGCCTGCCCAACCGCCGGACGATCATGCAGCTGCTGCGCGATCGCGTCGACAACGTCGCGTTCGGGAATCCGTGCGCCGTGCTGCTGCTCGACATCGATCGCTTCAAAGCGATCAACGACATGCTGGGACACCCGGCCGGCGATCGCTGCTTGCGCATTATCGCCAGCTCGATCGCGCGATCGATCCGCAGCCACGATCGCGCCGGCCGCATCGGCGGCGAAGAGTTCCTGGTGCTCATGCCCGAGACCAACAGCGAGACTGCGGTCACCGTGGGCGAGCGCTTGCGCTCCGCGATCGCGAACTCCGACATCAACCACGCGAACGGCGACAAAGTGACGGCAAGCATCGGCGTCGCGGTCGCATCGATCAGCGACACGATCGAGTCGCTGCTCGCGCGCGCCGATCACGCGCTCTACCAGGCAAAACGGCAAGGCCGCAATCGCGTCGTCGAAACGACGCATTAGTGCCCCTGATCGATACGCACGCGCACATTCACGACAAAGCTTTCGACACAGATCGCGACGCCGTTATCGAACGCATGCGCTCGGCCGGCGTCGAGACCGCGATTACCGTCGGCTGCGATATCGCCGACACGCAACGAGCTTTCGCGATTGCGCGCGACTACGGTCTGCACGCGTCCGCCGGCATACATCCGCACGAAGCCAAAGACGCACCGGCCGATATCCGCGCCGCGTTCGAGCCGTTCCTGGGGGACGAACGCATCGTCGCTATCGGCGAAACCGGCCTCGACTACTACTACGACAACAGTCCGCGCGACGTGCAGCAGCGCGTCTTACGCGAACAGATCGCGATCGCGCGTGATGTAAACCTTCCGCTGATCTTTCACCACCGCGACGCGTTCGAAGACTTCGTTTCAATCCTCCGCGCCGAAGGGCGCGACGGCATGCGCGGCGTGGTGCACTGCTTTACCGGCGACACGGCCCAAGCGAAAACGTACGTGGACGAATTCGGGCTCTACCTCGGCATAGGCGGGATCGTGACGTTCAAAACCGCGCAGCCGATTCGCGACGCGGTTATGGCCGTGGGCCTCGATCATCTGGTACTCGAAACCGATTGTCCGTACTTGGCACCGATTCCACACCGGGGAGAACGCAACGAACCCGCCTACGTTGTGGTCACGGCGCAATACGTTGCCGAGCTTTTAGGATTGCCGGTCGACGATGTCGCATCGCGCACGACTACGAATGCTAAGAGCCTATTTGGAATAAGGTAATCGCCGCAGGGTGCCGTGGTGAGCGGCGCCTTATTGTGTCATGGCGAGCGGCGCCTTATTGTGTCATGGTGAGCGGCGTTCGCTATGCGAACGCCAGTCGAACCACCACCGAGCAGCGCACGATAGTGCGCGTGACGAGGTGCGCGCGCTACACGCTCTGCCATGCGGGCCTCGACTACGCTCGGCCGTGGTTCGACAAGCTCACCATGACACAACTTTAGCCCACGCTTCGCGCGCGTGATCAAGCGGTAAACGGCGTTGCTTTGCTCCACGTCGTCGCGAAACGCCGCGACAAATGCTTGAGCACGCCGGGCGCATCCGTGCGTAGACCCCATTCGATTTGATCGCCGTTCGCGTATGCGGACGTTGCATTGGCCGAGCCGATCCACGCGCGCGTTCGGTCGACGATCGCCATCTTCTCGTCGGAGTCGCTGACGCGGACGGCGACGCCGGCTTGCGCGAGCGATGCAAGCGCGCGCTTTGACTTGCCGTTGAGGTCGCGCCGCGCGACGACGAGCCTGCAAGCAACGCCGGCTTTCGCCAAAAGTTTGAGCGCGCCGTACGCGCCGCTGCCGGTCCCGAACGACTCGCTCTCGACGTCGACGCGTTTCGCATTCGTAGCGCCCGCGAGCAGCCTGCGTTCGGCCCACAGCGCGTCGCGCTTGTCCGTCCAAAACTCTTGCGTGTGATCGGCGCGCCGCATGAGCGCGGCAGATTCGATCGCAGCG
>JAAXMC010000077.1 GCA_013036315.1 Vulcanimicrobiota bacterium | reverse complement strand
GCGGCCGACCACGAGGATGCAAACAGCTATTCCAGCCACTCTTACCGTCACGGCGTGGTAACTCGAGCCGTCCAGAGGGGATGGCCGCTCGAGGAAATCATGTTGCTAACCGGCCATCGCTCAAAACGCGCGTTACTTGAGTACATACAAATATCAGACCCGTGGTATGGCGCGCCGGTACGGTCGCTCCTCGATGAGCCCGACAAAACAATCGACTCGGAGCGAGGATGGCGTCATTGAAGCCGCCCAGCAAGACCCATTTTCCTGAAAGTTATCACGGTCAGGCCGTCGCCTTCGCCCGCGAACAATTCAACGTTGGCGAAGTCGACATGACTGAATGGCACTTCATGGCATTCTTGGAGTACTGCTTGACGCGCCCCGTTCAATATTACGAGAATGGGCGCCGGCGCGAAGCTCCGATTCGTAATGGATTGCCGGAAGTCGTCAACTACCTTGGCGCGTACTATCGTTTGCAGGGAGCGGAGCCGCCATTCTCTGGACGCCTTCGCCGATTTGCTGAAGAATTAGCCGCTACATTCGGCCACGCGCCACGTACAGCGTTGGCGGCATCCCCCGACGACGTTCGGGATTTTGTATCGTCACTGAGCAGCCGACCACTCGACCTTCGTACGAAAGCCGCAATACTATCCTTGTTTGCGAGTTGGCGGCGTCCGAGCGAGGTTTTATGGCTCGATTACCCGCAATGCTTGCGCGCGGAATACGAAGCGGGCATCTCCTTAATCATCCCTGGGAGCAAGACGAACCCGCGATCGAGACCGCAGCCTCTCCGCCACACCAAGGACGAAAGGGTCTGTCCCGTCTGCGCCATCAAAACGTGGCTCGAATATCTTGGTGCCGGCTACGTCGGGCCGCTATTCCCTGTCCTAAGGAAGGGCAACCCCCAACCCAAATCGCTTGATGTCGCTAACTTCGATAAGACAATCGAAATGCTGGCGCGTCGCACGGGGCGCCCACCGCATTCTTATTCCAGTTACTCCTTTCGACGCGGCGCAGCGACCACGGCTGCCGAGCTCGACTGGGAGCTTGAAACGATCCAGAAGCAGCTCTGGCACGAACGCCCGGCGCAGTCGCTGCATTACATCGCACCGCGTGCATACTGGCGGCGTAGCCGAAAGATCTTGCCCTGAGCAACTCCGTTCCCTCCAGGCCAAAGTCTAAGGCGAGTGAGGTCGCCGACGCCCGGTACGTACGACAGTTTGTCGAGTTCGTATTATCCCTCGGCATGAGGCCCGAAGAAGTCACCGCCGTACAAAAAATCCTGTGGCTCGAGAGCTTGGTCGATCCGGAGCTCGGAGAGCGCCACGGTACATTGCGTAGAAAAGCTCTTGGACTTCGTACGATCGGTGCCAGCGACGCTGCGGAGCTCTACGAACAGCACCAGCTCGTTCTAGCCTACCTCCAAGATCTTAAGAAAGATCCTCGCGTACGAACACCACGCAATCCTTCAGCGGCAATGGCTGACCGAGTGTTTTGCCGACTCATACACTCAATTGTAACGACAACTCTGACGGCACTACGCTCAAGAATTGTCTTCATATTAATCCGATTTACTGGACTCGCTTCGGCATCGATTACTCGGCTGCGCTCTGATTCCGTTGACTTTGGGCGGACTTCATTCGAACTTACTTGGATACCCCACCAATCGCATGATTTGCGGCGCGTGATCATCCCCGAGCAATCAGACGCACGATTATGTCCGGTTCGGCAGCTAAAGCGCTGGATTCGAGCCAGCGGAACACCAAACGATCCATCCGCGCTCCTGTTTCCCGCGTTCACGGACGGCAAGCCTGATTGGAACAGGCCCCTGCAAATGTCCGGCATCGTCGGCCTCTTCTATTACTACCTTAGGCAGATCGGCGAAGGCAATCACGGTTACACGATCACCAGCCTGCGGCGCGCCTATGCTCGCGATTGGCGCGATTCGCGCGGCAACGCCATTGCGCTTTATCATAGCGGATTCGCCCAACCGGGCACCTTGGACCGAATGCTGCGCGCCGAGCCTGACTGGAATAACCTACCACCAAGTCTTCTTGACGAGACGTGAGCTCTATGAGCGATCAAATTAATGGCATATGCAACATATGAGAATTACCTTCGCTACGGCGACCGGTAGCATTTGGGTCGTCAATACTGCGGCTCGCTCATCGTGGCGGCCGAGGAACGTGGCGTCGCCCTTCGTCAGGACGAGCACCGGGAATTACGACATCATGTCCTATGTGGTCATCGGCGAGCCGGTTGTATTTCTCACCATGTCAGGTTGGGGTCGGCTGGTCAGCACCAGCCGAGTTGTTGCGTATGAGATCGAACGCGATGATTGACGTGAGGAGGCGGCGCCAGATCAATTTCCGGGTGAAATTCTTCGCAGGCTCTGTGTACATCTTGCCGGCTTAATTGGCTGGCGGATCACCAATATGCTAGCTCTCCAGCTCGCCAAAGACGGCGAACCCTTATGCCCTTCAAACCTACGTTCGATGCCGGAGCTAGGGCAGCAAGCGCGCCCTTCTTGTGCGGACCCCGAGGTCTGCTGTATAGTGGGGCATAGAGGGGGGCAAGGGGGGAGGCGTCCATAGGGGCGCGCGTGAAAACTCTCGGGGACCCACATCGCCTTTCTGGCTCTTCCGCAGGAGGCATCAATGCAAACCATCGTACGCGCGATTCCGGTACGCGAGCTCATCGAACGTGCCCACGCACAGGTCTTCGAGGCTCCTCCAATCGACGTCATCCGTGAAGTTGTCCATGCGCTGGGGCGTCCAACGGTAGCGCGTTTTACCGATACCCCTGACTTGAAAACCGTTTCGCGATGGACCCTAGAGCGGAATGAGCCCACGGAGGAGCGCCTGCAACGGATTAAACAGGCCGCCGTTGCGCATCGTGTGCTCTTGGATCTTGGCTTGAGTGCGACCAACGCCGAACAATGGTTTCGGGGCGCGAATCCAAGTCTGGGATTTACGATGCCTGTCGACGCGCTGCGCCAAGAGCGCTATGCGGATCTGTTTGCGGCGATCGCCAGCCATGCCGGCGAATAATTGGCGGCCTATTTTCCGCTCGAAAAATTCTGGCGCGTTGGCTACCATGCCGATCCACTGGCCGTCTCCCTAGAATACCAGATTGGCGAGGGTCGCTTTGACGATCCACGCCGCGAATTTGGTGTGCTTTACGGTGGCGATTCGGCGCTGACATGCATCTTCGAGGTCGCTTTGCCGTGGGCGCCACACCAAGATGCGACCTACGCGGAACAAGCTGAGGCGCCGGAAAGTGATGCCGATCCTGAGCTTCAAAGTGCCGAAGTTGAACACGCTAAGCACGATCGCGAAATCGCGGCGAGACCTTTTCAAGTTCCAATCAGTTTATACGAAAAAGCTAAGGTCTATGCTCTCCTAAGCGAGCCCATCGTGCTCTGTGATCTTGACGATATGCCTGTTCGCACGAATCTTTCCCAAGTGCCTGAAATCGCGGATCTGATGAAGAGGCACGATGTGCCGCATCTCGATCGATCGGTCATGATCGGCCAAGGAGCATCCCATGAGATCACTCAGACGATCTCTGGTCACCTGATGCGTAACGAATTTTTGGGACATCGCTTCGATGGCATACGCGCCCTAAGCCGACATCACGGGGAGTGCTATGTCCTCTTTGAATCGCGGTATCGTGTCCGAAACCAACTTGTTGGGCCCGTGCGCCTCCATCGCGAGGATGCCGATGTAATCGAGGCTGCACGACAGCTCGGACTCGTACCATAGCGCGGCGAGAGCACCGGGTCGCTTGCTGACGTCAAATCGTTACAGCGCTTTCCAGGCTTGCCACGCTGCCCAAAGGGCAAGGGCGAACGTGACGTATTTACCGATTTTGCGATCATCCATATGAGATCACCACCTAAGGCAAGGACGAGAGCCTCAGTATAGCGCACTAAAGTCCAAACGCAATGCCAGAGAGACGGGGAGTCGTAACAGTTACGGATGCCGAGCTGGTCCGTCGCGCTCGGGACTGGGGCTACTCTATTACCGGCCGGCAACTGGAGCGCTGGAGGAATGATGGCATCGTTCCACCGCTAAGCGCTAGGGGCCGAGGTCGGGGTCGGGGCCAGAGCCGTTTTTACACCACAGATCCTTCGGAACAGCTTCGCGAACTGCTGCGTCTGCGCGACGCTCAGGTTCCCTTGGCAGAGTGCGCCGTTCGCTTGTGGCTGACCGGTTTCGACATCACGCTCGACGCCTTACGGCAACATCTCCCTCGTGCGCTCAAGAGCGTTGCGCGATTTCGAAAGTTACTGCGCTCTCCGAACTTCGCAACCCGGTTCGCAGAGTATCTCACAAGGAGACCTCAGGCCAGGAAATCCGTTTTTGGCGATCGCTCCTGGAATAGGAAGCGGTACGACGAGGCGATTCACCTGGCCCAAGGCTGGGCCACCACCCCTGAGAGTCTCCCCGAGGAAGCTCGGCGCGATTTTTACTCCGTTACTGCACGAATGCCGACGTTGAACGAAGATGAGCGCGCATTTCTCATTTCGCTCGGAGGCGCGCCTGACACAATGATGGCGGACGTGGTCCCGCTGCTTGACCGAATATTCGAAAAGATCGCAGACGCCTCCGATGAGGAGCTGATTCGCGCCCGAAACATCCAGTGCACCCTCCTCTCGCTCAGCGACGTTTCGGAGCAAATTGCCGGCCTAATGCCGAACGTTGTTTCCGCGCTGATCGCGCGCTTTGAGAATGACCATGAGCTCCGTTCTTCTTACGGATTATTTGCGGCGATTGGGATGGCGACATTAGCCGAAAAAGAAAACATCGACATCCTGTCCAGCTTGGAGGAACGATTGGCCGAGTTCCAGGCACTCCTCGAGCGGCTGCGCGCAGCGACTCCAAACGCACGCACCGCTTAGAACCCTCCAACCTTCAACGCGAAGAATATCAACACTCCGCTTTCAAATGTGTGGGGCTTGGTCGGCATAGTCTAATGCGTCAGCCCATCGAATGAGCACGGGCTCGGGGTCGTTCAGATCGAACTCGGGGATTTCAATCGGCACATACTCGTCGGCCCAGGCCGTCATTCCCCACGAGGCTTCCGAGTCATGACTGCCGAGAACTGCAGCATGCATCTCGTCTCGATCATTAAGAATGCGGCACTTCGTGGACTCGATCCATTCGTTCAGATCTTCGACCGCACTCACATATTCATCCCACGCGTTGTGCAGTAAGATGTCTCGATTCTCGGCGTCCTCGGTAAGGCGTGCCTGTTCGAGATGAAACTCCGCACGCTCGATACGCGTGACGATTTCATCTCGCGCGCTAACTTCGTCAACGTTCAGTGTGAAAATCTCTTCGAGCCAATCGTCGCCATAATCATAAGGCGGCTCATCGTATTCAACGTCGTAGGCGACAGCCGGCACGAGATGGCCCGGCTGGTTGCGCAGTCTGGACAATGTTCCGTGAGAAAGGTAATCGGCAAAGCGCGGGACGTTGCCATACTTCCAGTCCCCCAGCGCATCGAACCACTCTCTTAGCTCGGGCGGCAGCGCGGCTGGATCACCCCTATGTTCGGGCGCGTTGCCAGCCCAGTTGGCGAGCTGACCATAGACTCGTTCGCCATTCCCCCTAAATTTGCGAGTGTAGCTGCCGATAGCCGAACCATCGCTCTTCCGAGTGCCGTGAAACGCTGTAGCAACTTCATCTATCAAGCGTCTCCCGTTTAGTTCGATCGGATTTACAATGACGTAGGCTAGATCAGCCATTTGTAGGACGCCACCCTGAATTTGAATCTCGCCGCTGCGGGCGTAGCCGCGCTCGTCGTACAAAGCACGCGTCCCTTCGCCGTCGAGGACTTCGGCGGCCGCTTCATCAGAGGTCCAAATGGCTCGGCGTCTCACCGTTACTTGGGTGGCGCCGGAGTTTCTTAAAGCCGCGGGTCGGAAGACTAACGTGATCGGTCCGTACACGTTCGGAAGACCCTTGCCGGTTACACTAAAGATGCCCTGATCCACGAGGTTCGCAAAGACGTCGCCACCGCAGGTTAGCTTGGTCTGGTCGTCGATATCCGAACCGAACGGCGTAAAGTTGGCTTCGCCGCGTTCGAACAATTCGTCTCGAGAAGCAATGTGTCCGAGTTCGATATAAGTTTGAAGGTCTCGCAGCTGTACCCCGTGATAGATTCTTGCGTTCGGATTCTCACCGATTGCCTCGAGAAACTGGTCTACAGTCAAGCCAAACGATCCAGGCGCGTTAAGCTAGTAGTGCCTCTCGGTATGGCCTTAGGATCTGACATCACTCGGTAAGGTTCGCGAAAATGCCACGCCGGATATACCTAGAGAAGATAACCGATGTCGATAGCGCCCGGGTCCTGGTGTTCGTTATTCGGAACGTGCTGATGGCCGCACCAGCCGGCGTATGAAAGCCATTGGGCATCCGTCAGGCGAGTCTCTGCGCCCGGGACAGTGAACGTAACGTCGCAACTACGATCCACGCCTGCGTTTGCTTCAATCCAACGCATAATGTTTGCCAAGCCGTCAAGGTACTGCGTGGGGAAATTTGGTGCTTCAGCCGCCTTTCCGACTATCTCGATCTGTATAGCGGACTGACGGTTTGTCTGAACGGTGCCAGCGCGATGCTCCAAAGAGCGAGCCGATACCGCGACCGACAAGTGTTGGTGCGCCTTAAAGACGCCCCCCTCGAAAGTCACAGTGAAGTGCGGCCATGAATTCGCCTCCGCGTAGGCGGCCCTAGCGCCAAGGTACGTGGGACCCTCAGTCGTGTGCAACACACCTCTCGGCGGGCCTGCAACAAAGGCCCCTGCGTCTCGAGCACCTGCGTCATCGCGTAGCGCGAGCGGACACCATTCCACGGTTATCTCCCTTCACGATTCATTCTTTTTGCCATCAGTAAGACGAATAAGTCTCACTTCACAACGCCAAAGCTCGTACTAACGGTGCCTGCAGTGCTTGTTAGAAGAGAGGCAGCGGACGGCAGGCCCGCGCCCCAGAAAAAACAGAGCAGGTAATCAGCGGGCGTACCAAAGCCGGCGCCGTTTGAAGAAAAAATCAACACATGTGCCCCAACCAGAATCGTTACAACAAGAATCCACGCCCAAGCAACTGAGCTGAACCGATTGATGCTCATTTGAATTTGCCCAGGCGTGGGAAGGGCAACCTGCGCGCCCCCAATTGCATGTGGCAAGAGGCCCGCCATACCAGCAAGTTTTTGCTGCAGCGTGGAGAGCTGAAGGTTGATCTTCGCTTGCAAATCCTGAACGCTCGGAGCTATCATTCCGTCGGCCAGTTGATCGATCTGCGTAATGCACGCAGTGATCTGCTGTCCGCTGGCTGGATCGCTAGGGCTACCATAAGCCAGGGCTTTCTTGAAACTATCAGCGATCAATGTTAGATCAGTCACCCAGTTGCTTCTCCCTTGCACATAAGTTTGATAGGCATTTGCCATATCGTTAGACCCGGGAGCCCATGGGAGCGGAACGTTCGGCGGAAAACCGTTGGCGCGCAAACTGTCCATAGACAAATCGCCTTTTAACGTGGTGATTTGCCCCTGCGTTTTTGGCGCGGAGATTTGCGCATCGACGATAGCCTTGTTAATTTGATCCAGTGTTGTCCGCAATACCGACACGGGCAAGAGCATTTGCGCTGAATTGAGCCGATTGCGGACGACGGTCGTCAAAAGCCATGCGGCGATAACGCCAAGCGCAATGCTTACCACACCCCACAGTTTATGAGAAAAGGACGAAACGTAGATCGTTAATGAGGCAATCGTTTTTCCGCTGGGCTGTTCGTTGCTTGCAAGTGTGAGACTGCCGGTATAGGTTCCGGGGTTTCCGCGTGTTCGCAGCCACAAAGTCTGCGAGGTATTGGCATGAATATTAATCTGCGAGTTGCAATCAGTCAGGGAGCCACATATCGTGCCATCCAGCAGCGGTTCCTTACTGGTCGCTTCAAGCAAAGAACTCTGCAAGATTCTCACATTGCTCGCCGCGACCGGGCCCACCGAGATGTTCACAGGCAGTTTGTCACCGACGTTCATCGCTGCGCCGGACAGCGCAGTCACATCCCACGAAAATGTTTGCGTTGGCGCATCAGCCGCCCACGAGGCACCTTGCAGGAAAACAAAAAGCAACATGCCGACAAGAAATACGCCGGCGGAAGCGCGCGGGGGGCCGCAAGGGAATCGTCCCACCGATGAGACGCTGCCGGTTCGGCGCGGCATCGTCTTCCTTGATCGAACGATTGCTCGGCTAATAAACATCACGGTTTCCTCGTTTTGCTTGCTCCAGGTTATCGCGCATA
>JAAXMC010000076.1 GCA_013036315.1 Vulcanimicrobiota bacterium | reverse complement strand
GAATTCGCCGAAGAGTTTAAAACTACCCAACCCTCACGGTTATCAGCTGCGTAAACGCCACCTCAGGTCAGTTTCCAAACGGTTTTGAAAAGCCCGCGCAATGGCATGTCGGATTGCACGATCCGCCGGCCGCCGTCGCGACGGTGCAAGCCGACACGCCGTCGGGCACGCACACGTATCTCGCGCTGCACGATCGCGCGCTCGCGTGGGCAACGCACGCGCTCGGCTCGGTGGAATTTTATTCCTGGGCGCCGCGCCCCGACGATTTCGAACGCCCCGCCTTCGGATGTATTCTGCTCGAACCCGCCGGCAACACGCCGCCGAAAGCGCTGCACGATGCCGCGCACATCGTGCGCCGCGTGCTCGCGCAATTTGATTTCGACGCCATCGTCATGCTCGACGGACGCGGCAGCCTCGCGCTCTGGCTGCCCGTCACCGACCCGCCGTTCGACGTCCTCAGCGAATGGCTGCACAAAGTCGCCGCGCGCATCGCGAGCGAACATCCAAAACTCTTCGTCACGCAACCGCACGCGCACGGCGACGGCCTCGTGCGCATCGCCGTCGCCAAAAACGCGCCGGGCACATTCACCGCTCTGCCCTACAGCGCGCGCGGCCTGCCGCATCTGCCGGTCTGCCTGCCGGTGCGCTGGGAAGATCTCCACAACATCGCCGACGGCTCGCTCACCGTCGAAACTCTGCCCGCCTATCTGCAAAAACACGGCGACGTTTTCGCGCTCGAAAAAGCACGCATCGGCCCGCAGAGTTTTAACAACGTCATCGCGGTAAGCGCGCCCGCGCCGCAACTCGGTGTGCGCGGACACGGACACGTCCTCGCCACCGCGCTCGACATTTTAAGCGACGGCAAACTCCGCAGCGCGCAGCAAATCCTCGACGAAGCCATCGCGCGCAAACTTCTTCCGCACGACTTCAGCCACAAGTATCTCTACACCGCGCTCACGCAATACATCGAGCGCTGCCTAGGCGCCGGGCGCAAACCGGTCATCCTCCAAGACGAAGAGCGCAACTTCCGCGTGAACGAACCGCTCGACGATTGGCCCGCGCTCCCCGAGCCGCCGGCCGCCCCGCCCGACACGCAAACCCAAGGCCTGATCGATCGGCTTGAAAAAACCGCCACCGGCTCCGACCCCGCCGCGTTTGAAATTGCCGTCTGCGACGCGTTCGCGCACATGGGATTCGCGACCACGCACCTCGGCGGCGACAGCGCGCCCGACGGGTACGCCGACGCCCAACTCGGCGCGCTCGGCTACCGCGCCATGCTCGAATGTAAGACGGCCAAAAGCATCGTCCCCGATCCCGACGTCTTCGAAGCCGCCAAATACCGCGACGCCTTCCACGCGCAGTATTGCGCGATCGTCGGTCCCGCGTTTCCCAACGAAATCGAACTGACGTCCGAACTCCACACGCACGGCGTCAGCGCCTGGACGCTCGCCGATCTGAAAACCGCGCTCACCATTTCCGCCAACGCCTACGAACTGCGCGCGTGCTTCGAACCGGGCTACGCCGCCGACGCACTCACCGATCTCTTATGGGAACGCAAGCACGGCGAACGCAAGCGCGTGCTCACGGTCGCCAGTCTGATTCGCACGACGGGCTGGCATCTGCAGACCCTAATGGCTTCGCAGCACGGGGGCGATAGCGCAGAGTACGGTGATAAGGTGAGTTCCGGGGTATTAGTGGGAGTTGGAGCGGTGGCGGTGGAGTTAGCGGCGGGATTGCAAGTGTGTCATGGTGAGCGGGCGCCGTTAGGCGCCCCAGTCGAACCACGGCCGAGCGTAGTCGAGGCCCGCGAGGCACCCACAAACGGCGCGGCAACAAACGGCTCCAAAGGCGACGCCGCGCTGCTAACGATCGACGCCGCGATGGTATTGGTGGACGAAGCTCTAGCTGCAGCCGGCTCCCAACGCGCCTGCACACGCGAAGAGGCGCAACTGGCCTTCGAATATCTCACGAACCCGATCGTGGGCCAAGCCATCTGGACCGACCCCTCGCAGTCCTCGATCGTTATCCTATCGTAGTTGCACCGATACTTGCGCCTGTGGCTGCTCGTCGTGAATGACGTCAGCTGGGGCGTTTCGGTGGTCCCGACGGTCAGGTTGATACCCTGCGCCGCTGCAAGTTCGATCCTTGCACGCTCCAGCCGCAAACGCTTGTCGTTTGTGCAACGGTGTGATAGTGTGGGGTAGGGTATCAGCCTGGCTAAAACACCGAGCGGGACGCTTGCAAAAGCGCCCCGTTTTTATTTTCCGGCACTTGCAAAAAGTAGATTCCCGTGCGCGCCGGCGCGTTGGCTTGAAAGAGCATAACGCGGTGTGGTAGGGTTTGGACGCCAGGCGTGCCACACCATCAACGAGGCTCTCTCACGAGCGCCTCGTTTTATTTAAGATGGAATGATTTTTGCTATTGGCCGAAGAGCATTGCGTCGAGCTGCG
>JAAXMC010000075.1 GCA_013036315.1 Vulcanimicrobiota bacterium | reverse complement strand
CGGATGTTGCCCGCCTGACGCTGTCCTACTACCAGATAATGGCAGTAAGTTAGAAGCCCAAGATTTTCAGGGTGGTATCCCAACGCTGGCTCCCCGCGGACTAGCGCCCACGGATCATCACCTCCCAAGTAGCCTGTACAGAAAATCTCAGACCCCAACATCAGGGTACAGTAAAGCTTCATGGGGTCTTTCCGTCCTGCCGCGGGTAACCAGCATCTTCACTGGTACTGCAATTTCGCCGGGCCCCCCCATCGAGACAGTGCCCAAGTCGTTACTCCATTCGTGCAGGTCGGAACTTACCCGACAAGGAATTTCGCTCACTTTTTTCCGGCGTTTTCACGCCGGAGTGGACTCTATCTTCATCCAGTAAGAGAATCGCGCACGATTCAACTCGTATCTGGAGCTCAGCGTATAGTCTCTGAGGATCCTCCGGATCAAAAGACCCAAAGTTTCCTGCGGATTGTCCAATCCCAAACCATTTTTACTGACCGGCGAACCGATCGAGTAGGTTGGGCTCTTAGGATGTTCCCGCATATAGCTGAGTGTTACGACGCGCATTACTGCGCGTCAAGGCAACGATGAAGTTGTCACCTTAGGACGGTTATAGTTACCGCCGCCGTTTACTGGGGCTTCAGATCAAAGCTTTGAGCTTGCGCCCTAACCTCTCCCTTTAACCTTCCAGCACCGGGCAGGAGTCAGCCCCTATACGTCCGCTTTCGCGTTCGCAGAGACCTGTGTTTTTGTTAAACAGTCGCTTGGGCCTATTTTCTGAGACCTTCTCCAGCTTTCGTTGTAAAAACTAGACCGAAAAAGGCACCCCTTCTCCCAAAGTTACGGGGTTAATTTGCCGAGTTCCTTAACAGGGGTTCTCCCGTCGCCTTAGCATGCTCTGCCAGTCTACCTGTGTCGGTTTGCGGTACGGGCACCTATGATCCTATCTAGAGACTTTTCTTGGCAGCGTGGAGTCTGTCACTTCGAATCCGAAGATCCTCGTCATCGCTTCTCGGAGTTGCCACACGGATTTGCCTATGTGACCCCCTACCTGCTTAAACGCACACATCCATCGGTGCGCTGACATATCCTCCTGCGTTATCCCTTCGATTCAAGATCTCAACTCGAACGTTAAAAACCGCGCGGTTAAACGCGGTCTGCAACATTCGAGAAAGATCTAACGGTCATCGGTGGTAGCAGAATATGAACTACTTGTGCATCGCCTACGCTTCTCAGCCTCGGCTTAGCTCCCGACTCACCCTGAGACGATTGACGTTGCTCAGGAAACCTTAGACTTCCGGCGAGAGTGGTTCTCACACTCTTTTCTCGCTACTTGTACCTGCATTCGCACTTGTAGTTCGTCCACTCGTCCTCACGGTCAAGCTTCAGCCTACGCTACAACGCTCCCCTACCGATTATTTTTAGTAATCCCAAAGCTTCGGTTAGATGCTTGAGCCCCGTTACATTTTCGGCGCCCCATCACTCGACTAGTGAGCTATTACGCACTCTTTCAAGGGTGGCTGCTTCTAAGCCAACCTCCTAGTTGTCTATGCGACAAGACTTCCTTTACCACTGAGCATCTATTAGGGACCTTAGCTGTTGGTCTGGGCTGTTTCCCTTTTGACAATGGAGCTTATCCCCCACTGTCTGACTGCTACGATGTTCGCCTCGGTATTCGGAGTTTGATGGGGTTCGGTAACCCGGTAAGGCCCCTAGCCCTGTCAGTGCTCTACCCCCAAGGTTTAAATCGCAACGCTAGTCCTAAAACTATTTCGGGGAGAACCAGCTATCTCCAAGCTCGATTGGCTTTTCACCCCTATCCACAAGTCATCCAATGTTTTTTCAACAACAACAGGTGCGGGCCTCCACATGAGTTTAATCATGCTTCACCCTGCTCATGGATAGATCGCTTGGTTTCGGGTCTACTGATACGGACAAGCGCCCTATTCAGACTCGCTTTCGCTACGGCTCCGGCTCAACACCTTAACCAAGCCCGTACCAAGTAACTCGCAGGTTCATTCTTCAATAGGCACGCGATTAGCCTAGCTTGCGCATCGGCCTTTCACGGTTTGTAGGCACGCGGTTTCATGTTCTATTTCACTCCCCTTTGGGGGTTCTTTTCACCTTTCCCTCACGGTACTGATTCGCTATCGGTCTCCACAGCATATTTAGCCTTGGAAGATGGTCCTCCCAGTTTCAAACAGGGTTTCTCGTGCCCCGCCCTACTCACGAACGGCTCCGCAAGATCGATCGCTTTTGCCTACGAGACTATCACTCTCTTTGGTGCGGCTTTCCAGCCGGCTTCTGCTAACGATCGCTTTTGTAACTTGCGCTCAACGAATCAGCGTTGAGATGGCCGCCGTACAACCCCGCACATGCAACGCCTGATCGCTTGCACATATGCGGTTTAGGCTGTTCCCAGTTCGCTCGCCACTACTACGGGAATCTCGGTTGATGTCTGTTCCTCCGGCTACTTAGATGTTTCAGTTCACCGGGTGCGCTCTCTCACGACTATTGAATTCATCGTGGAGTCCGAGCCCATGACGGCTCGGGGGTTTCCCCATTCGGATATCTCGGGATCATCGCTTCTTAGCAGCTACCCCGAGCTTTTCGCAGCTTGGTACGTCCTTCATCGCCTGTGGAGCCAAGGTATTCACCTCGTGCCCTTTAATATTTTTGACGTTCATTGCACTCGCAACAATTACGGAAATAAGTTGTTGCGAGCCGCTTCATGTGTACTTCAACACATGAAAGTTCTTCTCTATGCAGTTTTCAAAGATCAGAAGGAACTTTCGTTCCCTCAAAGCTGAACAGTGCAGTACCTTAACGGTAAACCCCTATAGTAGGAGCCGCGCACAAAACTAGGACATGGCGCGAGCATTTCCACGCTCGAGTCAGTCTCAGCATTGGCCATGAATCCTCAGCCGTACGAGCGAGTTGCCCGATAGACTCCTGGATTATTGGCATCGTCTGTGATCAACATAGAATGTACGTATCTGCGAAGATGCAAGCATCTTCCACATACATGTACTCCTTAGAAAGGAGGTGATCCAGCCGCACCTTCCGATACGGCTACCTTGTTACGACTTCGTCCCCCTTACCTAGCATACCTTAGACGTCTTGTTCCCTTGCGGGTTACACGGACGGCTTCGGGTACACTAAACTCAGGTGACGTGACGGGCGGTGTGTACAAGGCCCGGGAACGTATTCAACGCAGCGTAGCTGATCTGCGTTTACTAGCGATTCCGACTTCATGAAGGCGAGTTGCAGCCTTCAATCCGAACTGAGCGCGCGTTTCAGAGATTGGCTTACTTTCACAAGTTTGCGGCTCGCTGTCGCGCGCATTGTAGCACGTGTGTAGCCCGGGACGTAAGGGCCATGCTGACTTGACGTCATCCCCACCTTCCTCCGGCTTCTCACCGGCGGTCTCGTGTGAGAGATCTTGTGGACCAACACACGACAAGGGTTGCGCTCGTTGCGGGACTTAACCCAACACCTCACGGCACGAGCTGACGACAGCCATGCAGCACCTGTCTTGCGGTCGGGTTGCCCCGAAGCCCACTTTCATGGGATTTCCGCAGATGTCAAGCCCCGGTAAGGTTCTTCGCGTTGCGT
Source organism: Vulcanimicrobiota bacterium (assembly GCA_013036315.1). GTDB lineage: Bacteria > Vulcanimicrobiota > Vulcanimicrobiia > Vulcanimicrobiales > Vulcanimicrobiaceae > Rubrimentiphilum. The sequence continues at coordinate 21,868 of JAAXMC010000075.1, read as the reverse complement.
CGAATTGAACCACATGCTCCACCGCTTGTGCGGGCCCCCGTCAATTCCTTTGAGTTTTAACCTTGCGGCCGTACTCCCCAGGCGGGATACTTATTGTGTTAACTACGGCACATATGGAGTTGATACCACATACACCTAGTATCCATCGTTTACGGCTAGGACTACCGGGGTATCTAATCCCGTTTGCTCCCCTAGCTTTCGCTCCTCAGCGTCAGAACAACCCCAGATGATCGCCTTCGCCACTGGTGTTCCTCCCGATATCTACGCATTTCACCGCTACACCGGGAATTCCATCATCCTCTGATTGCCTCAAGAATTAGAGTATCCGAGCCGGTCCCTCAGTTGAGCCGAGGTCTTTCAACACGGACTTCCAATCCCGCCTACAAGCGCTTTACGCCCAATAATTCCGAACAACGCTCGCCCCCTACGTCTTACCGCGGCTGCTGGCACGTAGTTAGCCGGGGCTTCCTCCAAGGGTACCGTCATTATCGTCCCCTTCGACAGTGGTTTACGACCCGAAGGCCTTCTTCCCACACGCGGCGTCGCTCCGTCAGGCTTTCGCCCATTGCGGAAAATTCCTCACTGCTGCCTCCCGTAGGAGTCTGGGCCGTTTCTCAGTCCCAGTGTGGCTGGTCGCTCTCTCAAACCAGCTACCCATCGTCGCCATGGTAGGCCATTACCCCACCATCTAGCTAATGGGACGCGGTCCCGTCGTTGAACGAATTGCTCCTTTCATCTTTTAAAGATGCCTTCAAAAGATCGTATGCGGTATTAGCTAACCTTTCGGCTAGTTATCCCCCATTCAACGGAAGGTTGACCACGCGTTACTCACCCGTCTGCCGCTGGGTATTGCTACCCCGCTCGACTTGCATGTGTTAGGCACGCCGCCAGCGTTAGTCCTGAGCCAGGATCAAACTCTCCATAAACATTTTATGGAGCCTATTTGTTGGCTCTCTATTTTCGCTGACTAATTAAAGATCGATTGCGAATCGATCCGCCCGCAACGAATTGCGATCGTTTCCAATTGCGAACGCGTTGAAGGCTAGCCATAATACTGTACGATCAGCACGCCGAAGAACCGGTGGAACGGTTAGTCTTCATTGCACTGATTAAAATTCTCGGACCCGAAATAAAAAAGCGCCCTTTACGGCGCGTCTGTATCCGGGACGAGACCCACAGACTTATGTGCTACTGCACTGTTCAGTTTTCAAGGAACGACCCGACGGCTCCAGGCTCGATGTGAGCCCTTCGCTGAAGGTTGCGGCGCGAAGCGCCAGGACTTGCGACTGCATTTCGGCGGTCAAAGTCACGACGAGCATCATACCGCGCCCATATAGGGGTGTCAAGCAGGGCTTTTGGCGCGGTTTCGCCGGCGTTTGGCCTTCATCCGATTGCCGCAGACCGCCATATCGCACCAAATCCCCGACCCGTTCTTGGATTTGTCGTAATAGGCCCAGCGGCAGCTTTCTTTCCGACACGCTTTGAGGCGGGACCAGTTGCCCCGCCGCATCGCATCGTACACGATCGCCAGCAGAGCGGCGATCGTCCGCTCGGCACCATGGCCCGCGGGTTCGAGCGCGGGCGAACCCAGCGCGTCGATACGCATTTTATAACCCGAGGCCTGCGCGAACGGTTCCAATGCCGCCCAAGCCGAGCCGGCCTCGCGCGAGCCCGTGTTGACCTCCAGCACCCCCCGGAGCGCCTCACGGAACGCCCGCAGGCGCGCCAGATCCGCCGGCGCGGCGCCCTCGCACTGACTGTTCTGGGCGCACCACTCCTCTAGCCGATCGGGGCCGGTCAGGAGATCGGCCTTCGACTCGGGGCTCACACTATTAATGAAGGTCCGAAGACCCTCGAGCTCCGCGGGAGCCACGTACTTGGGTAATGACATCGATTTGATAATACCATTGTTCCCCGAAAAACACCATCAAAACAGCTTGACAAGTTACTAGACACCAGCATACACTGAATGGAGGTTACCACGAAAGGAAAACGTTGTGCAGACCTTCATCAAAAGCCTCAGTCTCGCCGGCGCCCTCGCGCTGGCCGTAAGTGCCCCCGCCGGGGCGTTCTCGGTGGCCGTTAGGCCTCTCCATCCCCATAGTGCGAAAACCTCAGTTGTCGGCGTCGCCGGCGCTTGCCGGAACCCCGACGTCGACGCCCGCGTCGCTTCGGCATTCTTCGAAATGCCCGGAATCGCCGAAGCCCAGGGCGCGACCGGCACCTCCGGAGTAGCGATCGAGCTTTCTTCAGCGGGCACGCTCGTCTCCGAATCCATCATTCAACCCAGTGGAAATCCGAATCTCGATCGGGCAGCGCTGCTCTCCGCACGCATGTCGCGATTCGCTCCCGAGGTCAGCAACTGCGCGGCCGTCGGCGGCACCTATCTCTATACCGTGACGTTCTAACCCGCGAGTCGGAACGCGGGGCCGGCATACAAACCGCCGGAGCGAGCAGGGCGTCCAGCACGCCCTGCTCGATTAGAAACTCGCTCTTCAAACTACCAGAAAGACAAAAGGTAAGAAATGTTCACCCCAACGCGACCCTTAATCTTCGACTACGTGGAGCTCCGCTTGCGGATGCCGGTCCGCCGAGCCGACGACCCCATGCTCCGCGAGGCCGGCGTCATATTGCCGATCTCAAAAGTGCTCTAGCCATCGGAGGTCCCGCCATTGCTTCACGACCATATCGATCTGCGCGTCTCGCACATCGAGAAAACGCGAGCGCTCTACGATGCGCTGCTGCCGGCCCTCGGTTACACGCGGATCAACGCTGACGAAACGCATGTTTACTACCATCTGCCTGGCGAAGACGTCGACTTCTTCGGCATCAACGCCGACGACAATCATCGCCCCAATGGAACGCGGATTGCATTCGCCGCTTCGAGCCGGGAACAGGTCGACGAACTAGCGGCGCTGGCTAAAGCGGCCGGAGCGCGTTCCTACGAACCGCCGCACCTCTGCCTTGAATATACGGAAAAGTATTACGCCGCTTTTTTCGAAGACGCCGACGGCAATAAGCTGGAAATCTGCTGTCGCAACTAAGCGCGCCGGGCTCGTGCGCGTGACACGGCATATGCGCATTTCTTCTGCAACGGACACGCCGCGCAAAGCGGCAAAGAACGCTTGCAAAGCTCGCGCCCGTGTTCGCGTAAAAGGGCAAAGGCTGTCGCCGCCTTTGAACGCGCCATGCCCTCCGACCTGATGACTGCGACGCCGGCACGATACATACGTGCATAAGATGGCTCTTCAGCGATAAATCCCAGGCGGGCGAGGACGCGAATGCCATTCGAATCCAAAGCCGGCGAGCCGGCAAGACCGCACAACAGAAGTACCTTGTCGGCGCCCGGTTCGGCAATGCCCGGAAAGCATTTCAGCAGTGTCCGGGCCTTTGCGAGCGGCAGCACCTTCAATGCCCGCTCCAGATCTCCGTCGGCTTTCTCCAGTGCGATCTCCGCGCACCGCTTGACTTTCGCAGCCCGATGCGCCGGTTGCATTCCGCCATCGCGAATCGTTTTCTGTAGACGCGTCGCAGAAGCTGCAAGGATAGCGGGCGGAGTGACGCCGATCAGTTTGCGAAGTCGTGTAAACACTCTGGTGCGGACGGCGTCGTCGACCAGGTAAGACGCGTTTTCCCATAAGATCAACTCGAATGGTCTGCGTGGCTCGAGCAACGCTCCGCCGCCGTAACGCCGGCGGAGTGAACGAAATACGGAGTCCAGCGAAAAAGTAACGGCCGGTTCCCTAGGTTTGTGTTTTGCGCGACACGGTCTTCGCCTGAAGGAATAGCAAGAGGTAATCCTTGCCGCCCGCTTTGCTATCCGTACCCGACATATTGAACCCGCCGAACGGATGCCCGCCGACCATCGCGCCGGTGCATTTGCGGTTGAAGTACAAGTTGCCGACAAAGAACTCGTCCTTCGCGCGCGCGATCTTCTTCTCGTCCTTCGTGTAAACCGCGCCGGTCAACCCGAATTCGGTATTGTTTGCAATCTCGAGCGCATCATCGAAGTCCTTGGCTTTGATGACGGCCAGGACGGGACCAAAGATCTCTTCTTGCGCGATCGTCGCATCGGGAGCCGTATCGGCGATGACGGTGGGCTCCAAGAAATAGCCTCGATCGCCTGAACGCTTGCCGCCGTACACGAGGCGTCCTTCTTTTTTCCCCATCTCGATGTAGCGTTCGATCGAGTCTCGGGCGCGCTCGTTTATCACGGGGCCCATGTACGTCTGTTTCTCGCTGGGGTCGCCGACCGTAATCTTTGCGACACGAGCCTTCAGCTTTTCCAGAAACTCATCGTAGATCGGCGCTTCGACAATGGCGCGCGAGCACGCCGAGCACTTCTGCCCCTGAAAACCGAATGCCGAGGCAGCAACGCCCTCGACCGCCGCATCCACGTCCGCATCGGCCGCCACGACGATCGAATCTTTGCCGCCCATCTCCGCCACGACCCGTTTAATCCAGCGCTGGCCTTTTTGGGGTTTGGCGGCGAGCTCGTTGACGTGCAAACCGACTTCTTTACTTCCGGTAAATGCGATGAATCGCGTGAGCGGGTGCGAAACCAGCGCATCGCCGATCACGCCGCCGCTGCCGGGCACAAAATTCAACACGCCTTTTGGTAAGCCGGCCTCTTGCATCAGATCGACGAACCAGGCGGCAACGACCGCGCTGTCGCTCGATGGTTTGAGCACGACGGTGTTGCCGGTGACGATGGCGGCGCTTGCCATTCCGGCCATGATGGCGAACGCGAAGTTCCATGGCGGAATAACGACGCCCACGCCGAGCGGCACATACACCAACTCGTTTTGCTCGCCGGGAATCGGCGTAAGCGGCTGCGGCTCCCCGTAGCGCAACGCTTCACGCGCGTAGTATTCCAGAAAATCTATTGCTTCGGCAGTGTCGGCGTCGGCTTCAACCCAGCTCTTGCCGACTTCGTACACCAGTAGTGCATTGAATCGCTCGCGGCGATCGCGTACCACCTGCGCGGCTTTGAACAAATAGCTTGCGCGCTGCGCGGCCGGCGTGTTCTTCCATGTCTCGAAGCGCTCGTTTGCGACCTCGATCGCGCGGTTCGCTTGCTCCAGCGAAGCTGAGGCAACCTCGCCGACGATCTCCGCCGGGTTGGACGGGTTGAGCGACGCGATCTTCTTCGCCGTGTCGATTCGCTCGCCGTCGATGATCAACGGATAGGTCTTTCCGAAATCCGCCCGGACTTCGGCCAGGGCCGCTTCCATGGCCGCCGTGTCGGCGGGATCCGCGTACGATTTTATGGGCTCGTTCTTAAACGGCGCGATGCGCTCGATGGTGGTGCTCATGCCTTCAATAATAACCCAAACGGGCCACGGCCGGTTACGACTCCGGGCGGGGTCGTTCGCGTTCCGCGCGAAGGCTGCAGCGTGTACGACATCGCGATCGTCGGCGCCGGCATCGTGGGCCTCGCGACCGGGCGGGAACTCTTGCGCCGCCATCCTCGCCTTCGGCTCGCGATCCTCGATAAGGAAGATCGCATCGCGGCTCACCAAAGCGGCCGCAACAGCGGCGTCATTCACTCGGGAATTTACTACGCGCCTGGTTCGCTAAAGGCTAAACTTTGTGTCGAGGGGCGCCGCGCGTTGTGGGCCTATTGCGACGCGAAGCGCATCGAGTACCGGCAAGTCGGAAAGCTGATAGTCGCAACCGGGGAGCAAGAGTTGCCACGGCTGCAGAAACTCTGGGAACGCGGCCTAGCCAACGGCATCGAGCAACTGGAGCTGCTCGACGCGCGCGGCATACGCGAACGCGAGCCGCACTGCACCGGCATCAGGGCAATCTCTTCGCCGGCGACCGGGATCGTCGACTTCGGAGCGGTCGCGAATGCCTATGCGGGCGACGTGCGCGATATGGGCGGTGAGATCATCACGCAAAGCGCGGTCACCGGCATTACTCGGACTGCCGGTTCCATGCGCATTGATTCAACGTCGGGCAGTGTCGAAGCTCGACGGGTCATCACGTGCGGCGGTCTTTATGCCGACCGCCTGGCGCAGATGACCGGCGAACGACCGGACCCGAAAGTCGTGCCGTTTCGCGGGGATTATCGCATACTTAAACCGCACAAGCGGCATTTGATCAATGGAAACATCTACCCGGTTCCGGATCCGGAGTTCCCATTCTTGGGTGTACATTTCACGCCGCGCATGAACGGCGAGGTTTGGCTCGGACCAAATGCCGTGCTCGCCTTTGCTCGCGAAGGCTATCGCTTTACTACCGTGAACGCGCGCGATCTCGTCGAGACGCTGACGTATCGGGGATTCCAGCGCTTAGCGCGCCGGCATTTCAGTTTGGGCATGCAGGAACTCTATCGCGACGTCGTCGCTCGAGCGTATGTCGATGCGTTACGGCGCTTTGTGCCCGAGCTCCGTCCGGAAGACACGCTTCCCGGCCCTTCCGGCATCCAAGCGCAAGCCCTCACCGAACAGGGCACCCTCATTGACGATTTCGTTTTCGAAGGCTCCGATCGCGTGCTGCACGTTCGCAACGCGCCTTCGCCGGCCGCCACCGCATCGCTGGCGATCGCCGCGTATATCGCGGACGACGCGTCAAAGCGATTTGGGCTTTAGCGTCGGCCGGATGAGCTGCGGACCCGGCGGAGCAGCGTCGAGAAACTTTTGAATGCGGTAAGCTAATTCGTCCTCCGGGTGCTTAGAGCTGCCCTCTTTATAACAGTACAAGTAGCCATCGGGCGAAACGAACAACAACACTGGGAAAGCCGTGACGGTGCCCTTATCGCCATGCTCCAAGTTGAATGTAAAACCGCCATGCTCGTCCATCGCCAGGGGAAACGGAATCGCATACTTCTTGCGGTAAGCGCGGACCGTATCGTCGCTTTCCGCGTAATTGATGCCGATCACACGAAGGCCCCGGTCATAGAATTTTGCGGAGTTCGCGACGAGAGACGGCATCTCGTCATTGCACGGTTCGCACCACGTTGCAAAAATATTCAGGATGACCGAGTATCCGCGATATTTTACGAGATCAAAGTCCGGGCCGTCGAGCACGCGCATGCGCAGGCCGAGCGGCTGATCGTAGGGCAACACCGGGTTTTGCACGCACTGATCCCATGGTAGCGGCGTAGCGGCCGGCCTTGGCGTGCTCGGCGCCGTAAGCGCCGCAGCGGCTAAAGCGACGAAAACATTCCTGGTCATGTGACACCCGCCTTATAACAAGGACGTCACGTACTTTGCCACGCAGCCTGCGGCTTCTTCCCGGCGGGCGCCGGAATATGCGTCGATGAGCCCGCTGCCGACGATAACGCCGTCCACGATTGGGCGAACGGCGTCCACTTGCGCCCGCGTACTGATGCCGAAGCCGGCCGCCAGCGGTTTCTTGGTTACGGCACGTAAGGCCGCGATCTGTTTTCGCAGCGGCTCCAAATTCGGAGCTTCGCCTGCGCCGGTAACGCCGAGCCGCGAAACGACGTACACGAATCCGCCGGATTGTTCCGCGATGCGTGCCGCCCGCTCGGGCGGCGTCGAGGGCGCAACGAGCAGCGGCATCTCGATACCGTGCGCGCCAAGCGCCAGCCGCAAGGGTTCAGCTTCTTCCAGCGTGACATCGGGAACGATCACTCCGGCCGCACCGGCATCGGCGGCGGCGCGCGCGAACTCCGCAAGGCCGAATTGATAAACCGGATTGTAATAGGTGAACAAAATAATCGGCGGCGCCTTCGCATGCACGTCTTTCACCAGGGACAACACGTCGTTGAGCTTTACGCCGTTTGCTAAAGCACGCGCCCCGGCTGCTGCAATCGTCGGTCCATCCGCAAGCGGATCGCCGTACGGTATGCCGAGCTCGATTGCGGCTGCGCCGTTTGCTGCAAGGGCCGCCAGTATCGCCCGCGTCGTTGCAATATCCGGATCCCCCGCCATCACGTAGGGAATGAACGCCAGCTGTCCGGGCTTAAAGATTGCCGATAAGCTCATTCCTTTGGCGCGCCTAGGAGGTCAGCCGGCGAACCTGCGCGATGTCTTTGTCGCCCCGGCCGCTGAGATTGACCAGCACCAAATCGCCCTCGCCACGGTCGGCTGCCAGCCGGCGCGCAAAGGCGAGCGCATGCGCGGATTCGAGCGCGGGAATGATGCCCTCGCATTTTGCAAACTCCCCAAACGCCTCGAGCGCCTCGGCATCGGTGACCGAAACGTAGCTCGCGCGGCCGCTTTCCTTTAAGAACGCATGCTCCGGGCCGACGCCGGGATAATCGAGGCCCGCGCTGATCGAATGCGTTTCACGCACTTGGCCCTCGGCCGTTTGCAGAACGTACGACCGGCTTCCGTGCAAGATTCCCACGGTGCCCGCATTCAGCGACGCCGCGGTCCGCTGCGTTTGTGCGCCCTCGCCCGCGGATTCGACGCCCCACAGTTTCACGCCGGCATCATCCACGAACCCCGCAAAAATGCCCGCTGCGTTGCTCCCGCCGCCGACGCAGGCGACGACGTCGCTCGGCAACCTGCCGAACCGCGCTAGACATTGACCGCGGGCTTCGATGCCGATCACTTTTTGAAACTCGCGCACCATGTACGGATAGGGATGCGCGCCGACGACGCTTCCGATAACGTAGAACGTGTCGTCGACGCGGGCCGCCCATTCGCGGAACGCTTCGCTCGTCGCGTCCTTGAGCGTCTTGGTTCCGCCCGTGACAGGATGAACGGTCGCGCCCAGCAGTTGCATGATATAGACGTTGAGCGCCTGCCGTTCGACGTCCACCGCGCCCATGTAGATGTCGACGGGTATCCCGAATTTCGCGCCGACAGTTGCTGTGGCAACGCCGTGCTGCCCGGCGCCGGTTTCCGCGATGAGCCGCTTCTTGCCCATGCGCCGCGCGAGCAGCGCCTGCCCGACCGTATTGTTGATCTTATGCGCGCCGGTATGATTAAGATCTTCGCGCTTCAGGACGAATTTCGCCCGCGACACCGGCGCCGCGTAACGCATCGCTTCATACACCGGCGAGGGGCGCCCCACAAACTCCGCTAGAACGGACTCGTACTCTTTCCAAAACGCGGGGTCGTTGAACGCGACCTCCACTTCACGTTCCAGTTCCGACAGCGCAGCGACCAAGACTTCGGGGACGAAGCGCCCCCCGAACTCGCCGAAATAACCGCGCGCGTCAGGCCGCATCGACGTCTTTCACGGCTCTTACGAAAGCGCGCATCTTGTCGCGGTCCTTGCGCCCGCCCGACTCTACGCCGCTGCGTACGTCTACGCCATACGGTCGAACGGTTTGTATGCATTGCGCAACCGTTTCCGGCGTCAATCCCCCGGCCACGATGATTTGCCGCTGCCGCGCGACCGGTGCGACGGCTTTCCAGGGAAACGGCATACCCGTGCCTCCCGATAAGCCGCCAACGGCGCTGTCAAAGAGCAGAATCGCGCGGGGATGTTCGTTGGCGGCGCGCTCTAATGCCGCCGGATCGGCAGCGCCCGGATCCACGTGAATCGTTTTAATCACGCGGCCGTCAATAGATGAAACATAGCTTGGAGATTCGTCGCCGTGCAACTGCACAACGAGATCGGGAAAGATCGACCGTGCGCGCGCGATCTCATCGCGAGATGGATTGACGAAAACGCCGACGGGCGTAATGAAAGGCGGAAGTTCGTCCGCAATATGTTTGGCTGCGCCTTCCGTTATCCGGCGCACCGATGGCGCGAAGATCATCCCGATCGCGTCCGCACCCGTTTCCACGGCCAGCATGACGTCTTGCAAGTCCGTGCAGCCGCAGAACTTTATGCGCGTTCTCAAGGAGAAACGGCGCGCGCCTGCACCGCCGCTTTCAAACTGCGCACCAATTCCGCGGGATCTTCAGCGCGCATGAGCGCTTCGCCGATAAGGAACCCGCGAGCGCCGGCGGCATGGAGCCGTAAAATATCCTCGGCGTGCCGCATTCCGCTCTCGCTTATGACGGTGACGCCTGAAGGAACCTCGGGCAGGAGGTACTCGCTCACAGCCAAGTCGGTCTCGAACGTGCGCAGGTTGCGGTTGTTGATGCCGATCAGCACCGCGCCAATCGCCAGCGCGCGTTCGAGCTCGCCCGCGTCGTGGACTTCAAGCAACACGTCCAGATCGTATTCGGTGGCCTCGCGCATGCACGCGCGCACCGTATCGTCATCGAGTCCCGCGACTATCAGCAGCACGGCGTCCGCGCCGTAGGCCGCCGACTGCGCTATCTCATAAGGCGTCGCTAAGAAATCTTTGCGCAGCAGGGGGCGCGAACTATGCGTGCGCGCAACGTCCAAGTACGCCAGCTCGCCTAAGAAGTGATCCGATTCGGTCACCACGCTGATGCAGTCAACACCCGCATGTTCATACGAGCGGGCGATCGAGGCCGCATCGAAATTGCGCGCGATCAATCCCGCTGAGGGAGAGGCGCGCTTTATTTCGCCGACGATTGCGGGTCCTGAGGACGCGCGGATCGCCTGCAGAAACGGCCGCCGCGAGCTTCTCCGCGCAAGGGCCCGTTTGCGGACCAGTTCGTGTGATTCGGCAGCCCGGTCGCGTTCCGTGGACAGCCGCTTCGTTTGGTAGATCCGATGAAGGATGTCAGCCATGCGAATACTCCGCGGCGCGCGCGAAGAGTGACGCGGCCCGGCCTTCGTACAGCTGCGCTCGAGCGAGATCCATGCCATCCTTAATATCGGCAGTCTTCCCGCAAACCCGAAACGCCAGCGCCGCGTTCAGCGCGACGACGTCGGACCGCGGGGAATGTTCGCCCGCCAGAATGGACTCAAAGGCTTGCCGGCATTGCGCGACCGCTCCGCCGCGTATGTCATCCGCGGTCGCTCGCACACCGAATTCTTGCGGATCCAACGTCCAGCGTTTGCTCCAACCCTCGCCGAACTCATACACGGCGGTCGGCCCTTCGCCGCCGATCTCGTCGATACCGCTGTGCGCGCGCACGACGGCGCCTGCGCGCACTCCGAGCGCGCGCAGCACGTCGCCTACGATTTCGAGCTGCTCTTTTCGCGCAACGCCGACCAGCAGGTGGGTCGCGCGGGCCGGGTTCGTCAACGGCCCCAGACTATTGAAGATCGTGCGGATGCCGAGTTCGCGCCGGATCGGCGCGACGTTCTTCATCGCGGGGTGATAGATCGGTGCAAACATGAACGCAAAGCCGGTCTCTTTGAGACTCTTCGAAGCTTGCTCCGGAGATATCTCGAGCTTCATTCCGGCTGCTTCGAGAAGATCGGCGCTGCCGCACTGACCGGATGCGGCGCGATTACCGTGTTTGGCGACGGGCACTCCCGCAGCCGCAACGACGAGTGCGGCGAGAGTCGAAATATTGATCGTGCCGGCGCCGTCACCGCCGCTCCCGACGACGTCGGCGACCAGCGGGAGATCGTGCTTGACCGTAAGACTGCGCTCGCGCATCGCCCTTGCAGCGCCGATAAGCTCTGCGGCTGTCTCGCCTTTTGCGGCCAGCGCCGTCAACACGCCGGCCGACTGCGCAGGGGTGATACTTCCGTCCATGATCGTGCCGGCGAGCGCGCCGGCATCTTCTTCGGGCAAGTTCTCGCCGGCAACGAGCCGTCGTAAGATTTCTTTGAAATTCATTGGGGGGCCCCGTCGGCTCTGCCGACGGGGGGCGCGTAGCAAGCTTTGCTTGCGGAGTGCCTTTTCAACTAAACGGGGCCCCCGACATGATTTATCGTGTTGGGGTTACAAGTTCGAGAATCGAGAGTTCGGCGGCATCGCCCGGACGAACTCGCGATTTGGTGATCCGCGTGTAGCCGCCGCTGCGCGTTTTCAGCGCCGGCGCAATTTGCTCGACGAGCTTCTTTACGACAGCGGGTTCGGTAAGGTATTCGGCGATCTGGCGGCGCGAGTGGATGTCGCCGCGGCCGGCGGTCGTTATCAGCCGCTCCACGACGCGGCTCACTTCCTTTGCCTTCGTCGTCGTCGTCTCAATTTTGCCGTGTTTAAAAAACGACGTTGCCAGATTCCTGAGCAGCGCCCGCCGGTGTCCGTCGGTCCTGGAAAGGCGTTTGTATGCGATTTGATGCGGCATGACGTTGCGCTACTGCTCCCGCAGCGAGAGTCCCTTTGCTTCAAGGACCGCTTTGATTTCGTCCAGCGATTTTTTACCGAAGTTGCGCATCTTGATGATCTCGTCTTCGGTCATGTCCAGAAGCTCGGAGACCTTCGAGATGCCGGCGCGCTTGAGACAATTGAAGGACCGCACCGAAAGATTGAGCGACTCCACCGGAATGTCCCATTCGCTGGCGGGAGCCTGCGGAAGCGACTTCTCTTCGCTCGTGAAGGTGACAAAGAGATCGAGGTGGTCCTGCATGATGGTCGCGGCTTGCGAAAGTGCTTCGTCCGGCGTCACCGATCCGTTGGTATCGATTTCGATCGTCAAGCGGTCGAAATCCACGTTCTGCCCGACCCGCGTGTCGTCCACGCTGAAGTTCACCTTGCGGATAGGCGAGAAGATCGAATCCAGCGGGATGAGCCCAATCATATGCTCGACGTTGCGCTGGCGGTCGGCGGTAACGTAGCCGCGCCCCTTCTCGACGCCGATCTCCATCGACAGCTTGGCCGACTTGGCGGAAAGCGTAGCGATGTGGTAGTTCGGATCGAGCACCTCGACATCCGCATCGGCGGTAATGTCGGCGGCGGTCACTTGCTTGGAACCGCTCGCGCTTAAGGTGAGCACCTTCGGCTCGTCCGTATTCATTTTGACCGGCAAGCCTTTGAGATTGAGCATCAAGGCGATCGTGTCTTCGACGATCCCGGGAATCGTCGAGAATTCGTGGAGGACGCCGTCAATTTTCATGTAGGTGACGGCAGCGCCGGGAATCGAGCTCAGCAGGATGCGCCGCAGCGCATTGCCCAGCGTGATCCCGAAACCGCGCTCCAGCGGCTCGATGACGAATTTTGCGTAATTGTCGCGGCGCTCGCGAACGTCGATGCTTGCGCCCTGAGGGGTTTCCAAAACGGTCATTATTGCTTTTCGTTCCTTTGCTCTTGCGTTATCCGCAACGGTCTCCGTTACGATCGTACGTATAGAGTTTCGCCTGAGTTTGCGTTAGTCGCACTACTAACCGGAGGGCGAAACTCCGGTTGGTGCAACAACGGCGTTAGCCGGTGTCGCCAAATTCTTATCTGCTGTAATACTCCACAATCAGCTGTTCGTCGACCGGCGTGTCGATCTGCTCGCGAGCCGGAAGTGCGACGATCTTGGCGGATTGATCCTGATCGCTCCATTCGAGCCACTCCGGAGCGCGCCGGTTCTTGGCGACCTCGAAGTTCGATTCGAAAACGGGCGACTTCTTGCTGCGATCCGAGATCGTGATGACGTCACCGACCTTCACGACGTAGGACGGGATATTCACCATGCGGCCGTTGACCTTGAAATGCCGGTGCGTCACGAGCTGACGCGCCTGCGCGCGGCTGGTCGCCAAATTCAAACGGTACACGACGTTATCCAAACGGCGCTCGAGCAGCTGTAAGAACGTTCTGCCGGTCTGTCCCGGAATGCGCGCCGCCTCGCGAAAGTAATTCTCGAACTGCGTTTCGTGCACGCCGTAGTAGCGCCGCATCTTCTGCTTCTCGCGGAGTTGGCGTCCGTACTCGGAAACCTTCTGGCGCGAGGCTTTGCCTTGCGTCTTCTGTCCGGGCGCGGTGCCGCGCCGCTCGACCGCGCACTTTTTCGAAAGGCAACGATCGCCCTTCAGAAACAGTTTGATCTTTTCGCCGGTTTTGCTCGCGGCGGTTTCCCGGCGGCACAAGCGGCAAACGGGCCCGATGTATCGCGACATGCTACACTCTCCGCCGCTTGGGCGGGCGGCAGCCATTGTGCGGAATCGGCGTCACGTCTTTTATCAGTGTAATCTCCAGGCCGGTGGCTTGCAACGAGCGGATCGCGGCCTCACGTCCGGCTCCCGGTCCTCTCACGAGAACTTCGGTCGACTTCATTCCGTGCTCCATCGCTTTGCGCGCAACCGCTTCGGCCGCCATCTGTGCGGCGAACGGCGTGGACTTTTTCGATCCTTTGAAGCCCAAGTTGCCGGCGGACGCCCAGGCGAGCACGTTGCCCAAGCCGTCGGAGATCGTTACGATCGTGTTATTAAAGGAAGCGTGAATGTGCGCAACGCCCGATTGGACGTTTTTGAACTCGCGCTTCTTGCGCGCCTTGGTTTGTTTTTTTGCTGCCAAAAAGACTCCGTTTATCCTGTCCGCGCTGCGAGCGTGGTGTCGTCGCCTCGACCCGCCGCATGAGGGCGGATCTGGTACTTGGCGCCCGGCGACCGCGCCAAGCCACGATTCTATCCAAAAGAGCCGCCCGAGGTCAAGGGGAAAAGAGGCGGCCCCGATCAAGGACCGGGGCCGCTTTGCCTTCCGAACGGGGCTCCTAGGCTAGAACTTGATTCCCAGCCCGACGTAGCCACCGTTGTGGGTGTAGTCCGACGGCGCGTTGGTCTTGTTTCTCCCGCGGTCGCCGATGAATCCGAGGTCGAGGAAAACCGGCATGGTCTTTCCAAAACCGACGGTCGCACCGACCTGGTACCGTAGGACGCTATAGGCCAAGGCGAAGACGGTTCCCGTTTGCGGTCCGCTGGGGACCGTAAAGTTGCCCTTCACGCTCGGGTAGTAATACGCATTACCGTACACCGAGAACGACTGGTCGAGGTCGGGCAGTTTCTCGAGCCCGAACCCCACGCCGTTCAACGACGGATATCCGTAGTTGCCCGTGTGCACCATATAGCCCACGCCGATGTAGATCCGCGGATCGGCAATCTTGAGCCCAAGACGGCCATCGCCGTTCCATTCGTTCGCAGTGAACGCCGGAACGTATGTCTGTCCGTTGCCGCCGATGACCGTCACGCAACCCTGCGTACCCGCCGAGCTGCCCGGCAGACCGACGATGCACGAGGGACCGAAGTTTGCCGCGACGTTATGCGGATACTGCCACTTCTCGAACGTGCCTTCGAGCATCCACGGCAGGTTGATCAAGTTGAACTCGATCGCGCCACGCAGTGCGTACGAGCTGCTGCCGGTGTTGCCGGGGCTAAACTCGTTGTACACCTTGGGGCTGAGGATGTAGTCGCCCGCCACGAAGTGGTCCTGATACTTGGCCACGACGGGAACAGGCGTAGGCGTGACAACCGGCGGCGGCGGCGGGGCCGCAGTCGGCGGCGCAGGCGGCGGCGTAGCCGGCAGATAGCGCACGACAACGAGGCGCTTATCAGGCACCCATTGCACGTAAGCTCCCATGCCTTCGGAAATGACGCGCACCGGGACCAACACTTGGCCCTGGTAAATCATCGGGGGCACGTCGAGCGGACGGGTTTCGCCGTTGATGACAACTTGCGGAACGCCGACCGTCACTTTGACGTCGGAACCCGGTTTTGTCACATCGACTGTTTTGCTGCCCGCATCGTAGTTAACGGTCGCGCCCATCTGTTCGAACATCGAGCGCAACGGAATGAGGATCGTTCCTCCGCGCACGAGCGCGGCGAGGACGCGGCCCTGTTTCAATACATCAGGTCTCGAGTAGACGTGATGATCGTTGAAGAGAATTGGAATCTGCCCTGAAGGCGGTGAGCCGAATTGCATCGGCGGGGGCGGAGCCGGCGACGCCATAGGCGTGGCCTGAGCTATCGCTTGGTGTCTGATGTTTCCCTGCGATGCCTGGCCCGACGGAGCGGCTACCGCGGTGAGGCTCATGCCCGCGATCAAGATCGCAGTAAGAGCTCCGGTGCTCAGTCGTATCAAGATGTGTCTCCCTCTCATGTAGTTGTGTGAAGAGACCGGTCGGCTGCGTTGCCCTAAGTAATTGGCGAAGGTTCGGTCTCCACCTTGCCTAACGAGCACGGGCGAATCGAAGTTCCCCCTCCTCGTCTCTTGCCGTTATTCCCACTTGTACCCCGTCATGCATCGCTTGAACGCGAAGCAGGCAAGCGCCTGAGCCACATCACGCCCGTTGCGACTTCTATCGCAGCAATAACGAATGCGATTCGCGGAGCTTCGGTGCTTTGCAGCGCGCGCAATAGACTCAAAACCGTGCCTACGATCGAAGGCGCGAGTATCTGCGGAATCAGCAGCGCCAAATTCCATATTCCCATCGCCGTTGCAAGCGAACCTCGCGGCAAAAACGCGCAGCCCAATGCCCAGTCCGCCGTTAGAAACACGCCCCAGGCAATTCCGGCCATTGCCGCTGCGCCGAAAAGCTCAGCGCCCGTTTTCGACAACAAAAACGCGGCCAGCGCGGCGACAAAGATACAGCCGCCCGCCGCCGCGACTGCGCGCCGATCGAAACGGCTTGCC
Source organism: Vulcanimicrobiota bacterium (assembly GCA_013036315.1). Taxonomy (GTDB): domain Bacteria; phylum Vulcanimicrobiota; class Vulcanimicrobiia; order Vulcanimicrobiales; family Vulcanimicrobiaceae; genus Rubrimentiphilum. The sequence continues at coordinate 5,571 of JAAXMC010000075.1, read as the reverse complement.
GCGCGCCCCGCAAACGCCGCACCGATCGCCGCGGCAACCAAGAACGTCACCAGCAGTTCGCCGACGTTGGCTTTGGTATCGCCGCGGATCAGCTGCGCCACGTAAAAATACAAATAGCCGAGCAACGTATAAAACCCGATGTACATCAGCGCGCGCGAAATGAAGAGATCGATAAAGGTCCTCGTAACGCGCAACGGCGTGATGGGTTTGGCTAAAGGTTCCAAGTTTCGCACGTGCGCTGCAGTCATTGCGAAACCGGCCAGCAGTGCGGCCGCGATCGCGCCGCCTATCGCGACGGCGCTCTTCATGAAAGACGCCGCGAGCGCACCTGCCACGTTTCCCAAGCTCTGCAGCGCCGCCATCCACGCCGAAGCGCCGGCGAGCTGCCGGTCTTCAACAAAGTCTGGGATCGCAGCCTGATATGGCCCGATCGCCACGTTCAGGCCGAGTTGCAAAACGACCAACGCGACGACGAGCTGCCAAAAATCCGGCGCAAGATAAAACCAGATGACCGCTGCCGCGCCGGCAAGCGCGCCCGCCGTGTAAAACTCGAGCCTGCGGCTGCCGTGGATCCGTCGCCGGTCGGATATGATGCCGGCAATGATTTGAGTAACCGCCGCAACGGACGCTCCCAAGATCGCAAGGTGGTTATAAGCTCGAATCGCGTCGTGCGGATAAAACTCAAAACTTCTTGACTGCAGCGATATGCCCAACAGCGCGCCCCAGACCATTTGGATGCCGAACCAAAACGCGCCTAGCAGCGCCGCGTTAGGTCTGTTGGTTGCGTCCGGTTGCATACACGTACTCTTCGAGCGTGTCAACGTCGTAGGCTAGTTCCGGTGAGGCGCCGCGAACTGCGCGCGCCGGAATGCCGAGTTTGCGCTGAGCTTCACGCTCCAACGCTGCAATGGAGACGCGCCGCAGCGCAAAGCGGAGACAAAGGACCGGGCCCAACAGTGCGGCCATGCGTGGAATGCTCTTGCGCGCGTTGAAAAACCGAATCGCGAGACTCTCCACCCGAGCCCTTGCGCGCGCCGGGATCCAAAAAGCGCCGCCGTTGACGATTCGCTCGCCGCCGATCGCCACCCCAAAAGGCGGAGCCCCCGGGAACCGCCGCTCGAACGCGGCGCAGTCCGTGACCGGAACCGCAAGCGAATCCGGCGGGAAAGATTCCATGAAATTACGCAGCGCTTGCGCGCTTATGAACGGCATGTCGCTCGTGAGATAGAGCAGCGGCGCGTCGTCATCCCAGGCGGTCAGTGCGCGCCGGAGATTTACCGCCCCGCTGTCGCTTTCATCGACGATGCTGTCCACAAGATTCCCGCACGCATCGCGAATCTCGCGGCCGCCGACTACCGCAATGCGAGTCGCGCCGGCGTTCCGGGCAGCCTCGATGGTCGCACCGAGCATGGTACGATCCCCGATGCGCGCCAACGCTTTCACCCGCGTGCCGATGCGCTGCGCGAAATCGCCGTCCACGCGCGCGCCGGCAGTAATCACGGCATTCACTCAAAGAGCGTTCGTTGCGCGGGAGCTCCCTCCCGGCGTGCGACGATATCCGCCGCGCCACCGTAGCGCGTTCGCAGCAGCTCTATGAACAACTCGGCATTGCGCGCCGCATTTCCGCGAGCATGATTATTAAAAAAGGCAAACGTCGTCTCGGCGGCGCCTTCGATCTCCGCCACCCGGTTCGTCCACGGCTCGAGCTCTTCGGGCGAATAATCGTAATCGTAACGCGTGACGTTCGTGCCGGTCCACCACTGGCTCGCGTTGCGGCCGTGGAATCGCAGATAGCCGATGGGGGACGTGACGTCGGAGCTGGGTTGGAGCAACGTTTCGTATTGCGGCATATCGACGTTGCACCACCCGACGCCCAATTCGGAGAGCAACTCGTGGGTCGCCGCATTCTGCCACTCGCGGTTGCGAAATTCCGCCACCAGCGGCAATGGCCGCAAGGCGTCGACCGCAAGGCGCAAGTACGCCTGGGCGCTTTCTGTCTTTCGGAACCCGTTGGGGAACTGCAGTAGCGCGCAGCCCAGCTTTCCGCCTTCCTTTATAAGGGCGATGCTCTGCACGAACAGACCGGCGTCGGGGTGGACCCGCTTCACCGTAATGTCGGGGGGATGCGTGACCGTGGACGGCACTTTGAAGCAGAACCGGAACTCCGGCGGCGTGCATCGGTCCATGCGCTCGACCGTCTGCGCGGTGGGCACACCGTAATACGAAGAGTCGATCTCGACTGCCGGAAAACAGCTCGAGTAGTACGGCAGCATTTCATTGGCGCGAATCTTGCCGGGATAGAACGGCCCGATCCAGTCTTTGTACGAGTAGCCGCACGTACCGACGTAAATCACTCGAGGACCCCTTTCGGGGTCCTCGCTTTTATTTCTTCGGCGGTCCGGTGCCGGTAGTTGGCGCCGGCTTCTTGCGGTTACCGACCGTTTTCTTCGGACCCTTGCGCGTGCGCGCGTTGGTCTTCGTGCGTTGTCCCCGCACGGGTAGGCCGCGGCGATGGCGTATGCCGCGATAGCATCCGATGTCCAACAGCCGCTTGATGTGGCTCTGCACGTCGCGGCGCAAGTCCCCTTCGACTTTTACGTCCAGGCTGCCGATCGCGTCGCGCAGCTTCTTTTCGTCGTCCTCGTTTAAATCTTTGACGCGGATGTTCGGGTCGACACCCGTATGCGCGAGCAAACGCTGAGCCGTCTTGGGCCCAATGCCAAAAATGTAGGTAAGTGCGATTTCGATGCGCTTCTCACGCGGCAGATCGATGCCGGCAATACGTGCCATCTAACCCTGTACCTGTTTATGCTTCGGATTGACCGTGCAAATCACGCGGACTTTGCCCTCGCGCCGAATGACTTTGCATTTCTCGCAAATCCGTTTTACTGAAGGTCGAACTTTCATACTATCCTTTTAATCCTGAGTTCCACATTGATTAGGCTGCCGCTTCCTCTCTAGGCCTGTACTTCGCGGCGTCGGCGTGCTCGCCGGCTTCGCGAAGCGTTAGGATTTTCGGACCCTCGCCGGTCAGCGCGATGGTGTGCTCGAAGTGCGCTGCGAGTTTACCATCGGTTGTGACGACTGTCCAGCCGTCTTCGAGAATTTTCACCTCGTGGCCGCCCTGGGTGATCATCGGCTCGACCGCCAGCACCATCCCGCTCCGAAGCTTCACCCCGCTCCCCCGGCGGCCGTAATTGGGCACCTGCGGGTCCTCGTGCATCTCCGTCCCGACGCCGTGTCCGACCAATTCGCGCACCACGCCGTAACCGTTGGCCTCGGCATGCTGCTGCACGGCATAGCCGATGTCACCGACGTGATTTCCGTCCCGTATCTGTTCGATACCCAGCATCAGACATTGCTGCGTTACGTCCAATAGGCGTTGAGCGCTTTCAGAGACCGCACCGATGGGCACCGTAACGGCGCTGTCGCTGACGTAACCGTCTAACGTGGTTCCGAGATCGATTGAAAGCAAATCACCTTCGCGCAGCGTGTAACCGCCTGGAATGCCGTGCACCACGCGATCGTTTACCGACGTGCAGACCGAAGCCGGATACCCGCGGTAACCTTTAAATGTAGGCTCGCCGCCCAATTCGCGAATGCCGTTTTCGGCAAGTGCGTCGATATCGGCCGTCGTCATGCCCGCTTTGGCAGCCGCCATCAAATCCGAAAGCACCTTGGCGGTAATCTTGCCGCTGCGGCGCATTGCTTCGATCTCGCGCGCAGAACGCAGGGTGATCACTTTGCCTGCAGCTCCGGGCTCAAAGCCGAAACGATCTGACGCGTCACTTCTTCCACCGGAGCTAATCCGTTGACCGGGACGAGCTTGCCGCGCTTGCGATAGTATGCGACGAGCGGTTCGGTTTTTTCGCGATACACGTCCAGACGTTTGCTCACCGTTTCAGGTTTGTCGTCCTCGCGCTGGATCAATTCGGTGCCGTCGGCATCGCGCATACCGGGGCCGGGCGGCGGATTGGTGATCGCGTTATAGCTCTTGCCGGTGAGCGGGTTGGTCCAGCGCGCGGTCAGGCGTTTGACCAGCGTGTCCCGGTCGACGTCGAAAAGAACGACCGCGTCGAGCGCGAGTCCCTTGCTACCCAACAGGGCGTCAAACGCCTCGGCTTGGGCGACCGTACGCGGAAAACCGTCCATGATAAATCCGCGCGGCGATTTTTCGACTTCGCCTTCGATCATCTTCAGGATCAGCTTGTCGGGAACCAGCTCGCCGTGCCGCATGAAGCCTTCGGCTAACCTACCGAGATCGGAACCCGCGACCCGATGGTCGCGCAGAATGTCACCGGTCGAGATATGTCTGGCGCCAAAGCGTTTCGTCAGCAGTTTCGACTGCGTGCCTTTGCCCGCGCCGGGCGGTCCCAAGAATATGAGCCGCATTACCTTTTAATGAATCCGCGGTAGTCGCGCATCGCAAGGCGAGCTTCGATCTGCGTGATCGTATCGAGCGCGACGCCGACGACGATCAGCAGCGACGTCGAGCCCAAGTAGAACGTCGTGACGGAAAGCCCGCGCTGCAGCATTCCCGGCAGCACCGCTAGCAGGCCTAAATAAATGGCGGCGGCGGTCGTGATCCGGATGAGAATGCGGTTGATGTAATCAACTGTGGGCTGCCCCGGCCGGATGCCGGGAATAAACGAGCCGCTCTTTTTGAGATTGTCCGCGATGTCTTTCGTGTTGAGCACCACCGCGCTGTAAAAGAACGTGAAGACGACGACCAGGATGAAATAGACCAGGTTGTACAGCCACGAGTTTGGGCTGAAGTTCAGCGTCACCCAGTTCGAAACCGCGCCCAGGAAATTGTGGGCTACGACACCGCCGCGATTGAACCACGTCAACGCTTGCTGCGGCAAGAGCAGCAGCGAAATCGCAAAGATGATCGAGATCACGCCCGCGTTGTTCAAACGCAGCGGAATGTATGTAGAGCGGCCGGCGAACATCTTCCGCCCGACCACGCGGCGGGCTTGTTGCACGGGTATGCGGCGCTGCCCTTGGTAGAGAAAGACGATCGACACGATCACCAGGATCGCGATCACGATATAGATCAGCAGGTTGGCAAGACTTTCGCCGCCCTTGGTGGTCGACGCATACGTCTGGGCGACATACTGCGGATAGCGCAGCACGATGCCGATGAAGATAATCAGCGAAACGCCGTTGCCGATGCCTTTGTCGGTAATCTGTTCGCCCAGCCACATCAGGAAAAGCGTTCCGCCCACCATCGCGACCACGGCGTACAACATGAACCAGACGCTGTCGTCATAGAACACGTGGTTAGCGCGCATCATGTTGGCCATGAAGAACGCCTGCGCCGTGCCGAGCACGATCGTCAGCCAGCGCGTATAGCGGCCGATCTTCTTGCGGCCTTCCTCGCCGCCTTTCTTTGCGAGCTCTTCGAGCTGCGGCAGCACGACGGTCATCAGCTGCATGATGATCGAGGCGTTGATGTAGGGCGTGATGCCCATCGCGATCACCGAGAGTTTTTGCAGCGCGCCGCCCGAAAGGAAACCGAGCAGGTTGTAAAAGACGCCCTGCTGCAGCAAATTATTCCAGACTTTATCG
>JAAXMC010000074.1 GCA_013036315.1 Vulcanimicrobiota bacterium | reverse complement strand
GCCCTACGGCATGGTTTGGCTGATGCAGGCATTTCAGAACGCGAACTTGTCTACTCCGCCGGAATTCATCTCCGACCATCCGAGCGACGCGCATCGTATAGGCGCGCTCCAAAGTGAGTTCGCGAGCGACCCGTCGCTGTTCGGTAAATACAACCAGCAAATCGCGTGCGGCACGCCGCTGAGCTACGGCGGACTCTACGATCAATACAAAGGCGGCTGCGGAATCGAACGGCGGCAAACAGGCACCTCGGTGACGGCGACGCGCACGGGAGCAACGCACATCGCGCCGGTTAGCGCTTCAAAAAAACCGAAGTGCCCGGCCAACTGGAAGTACTGCTAGCTTGAGACAGCGCGTACTTGTCGCGCTCGTTCTGATCTGCGCGGCGATAATCGCGGCGCCGGGCCTCGCCCAGACCTCGCCGCAGTTTCAAGCTTGCAATCAAAAGGCCAAGACGCAGTTGGATTTGGATAAATGCGCGAGCAGCGAGCTCGCTCGGCGCAACGAACAAATGCAGTCTGTGTATTCCCAGATTCTTTCGCGCGCCGCCGGCCAGCCGGCAACGCTTGCGAAGATAAAAACTATGCAGAACGATTGGCTGAAGTACGTAAGTGCATATCTTAACGCGCTCTATCCCGCGGCCAACAAGCAGGCCGAATACGGCTCGATCTATCCAATGGAGGTAGACTTAGCGCGCGCCGACCTTGTCGCGCAGCACGTCATCGACCTCAAAGCATTCTTAGCGAACCTGAAGAACCGCTCTCATTAACTCGCGAGCTCTCCCTCGCACGCTACCAGCCGCCCGAAGCGCCGCCACCGCCAAAGCCTCCACCGAATCCGCCGCCTCCTAGGCCGCCGCCGAATCCGCCGCCGCCGCTGCCGCCCCAACTCCCTCCGAGCGCACTGCCGAGGATCCACATGCCGGCGCCGCCGCGCCCGCGGCCCCTTCTCGCCAGAAATATCAGCAAGGTGAAGACAATAATGAAAATGATCAGCGGGCCGATGATGCTGCGCGTCGATTCATCGCTGGTGCTCGGTGCGGCGACTTCGTGCCCGATCTGATCTTTAAATGAAGGCGTGATCGTCAGTAGTATTTGATCGATCCCATCTTGCACGGCGCCGTCGGGATCACCGGCGCGCATCTTCGGCCGGATCGTTTCGTTGATGATGCGGAAGGACTGCGCGTCGGTGAGCACCGGCTCCAACCCGTAGCCGACCTCGATCCGCACCTTGTGGTCCTTCATGAACAAGAACAGGACTACGCCATCGTCCTTGCCCTTTCGGCCGATTTTCCATGTGTGGGCCGCGTTGACCGTAAAGTCTTCGAGCGGAACGTCGCCCGTCGTTTGATCAATCCACACGATGATGCGATAGCCGGTTGTATCTTCGTAGCGCTTGAGCTCCGCGTCGAGATTTTGTACGGTGCTAGAGGCGAGCGCATTGGCATTATCGGTGACATACTCGGTCGGGCGCGGCGGTGCCGTCAGCGCCGCGGCTAGAACCAGAGCGGCAATCATCAAGCGCCCGCCTTCGGAAAGTGCAGGCGCAGTTGTTCGCCGGTCCGCGCGATCCCGTGCTCGAGCGCGCCGGTCATGTCGTCGCGTTTGAAGTGCGGCGTCATCTCCGCGACGACGTCCTTCCAGAACTGCTCGCCCACCACTTTATGGATGGCGTCGTCGCCATAGACGGCAAAGCGCCGCGACTTTGGCGCGACCAAAAAGATAATGGCATTGCGGTGCGGGTGTTTGTGCAGCTCGGCGCGGTGCAAATGCTCGCGCGCCGACTCCAGCGCATCGGGCGTCTCGTGGTGCATCACGTGCACGGCCACCCGGCCGGTCGTGCCGCGCTCGGCGGAGTCGATCGCCGTCTGAACGCGCCCTCGGTCGATTCCGGTCACGGGAAGTTGACTTGCGGTGCCGTCTGCGCTCCGGGCTGGGCTTGGAAGTATGCCTTTTCGTTGAACCGCGAACCGAAAATTCCGGCGACCATGACCGTTGGGAACGTATTGCGCTTGGTGTTGAACGCCTGCGCCACTTCGTTGTAGCGGCGGCGCTCCACCGCGATGCGGTTTTCCGTGCCCTCGAGCTGCGACTGCAGCGTCAGGAAGTTCTCGTTGGCCTTGAGCTCCGGATAGTTCTCGACGACCACCAGCAGCCGCGAGAGCGCGCTGCCAAGATTGTTCTGCGCCTGCGAAAACTGCGCCATGAGCTTCGGATCGTTGGCGGCGTTCTGAATCGCTTGCGGCGACAGCTGCCCCACACTCGCGCGTGCTTGCGCAACCGCAATATACGTGCTTTTTTCGAAATTGGCGACGCCTTTGACCGTTGCCACGAGGTTGGGAACGAGGTCGGCGCGCCGCTGGTAGACGTTTTGCACCTGGCCCCACTGCGCTTGCACCTGCTGATCGAGCGTCACCAGACTGTTGTAAGTCGTCACGGTGCCCAAAATAATGATGACGACGATCGCGAGAACGATCCACAATCCCCACGAGCGCGGGCGGCCTTGAACTTGTCCCATCTTTCCTCCTAGGTCGGTTGCGGCGCTTCGTCGAGCGCCCGAAACTTCCGGTAGATCACAAAATACGACGCTACGATGGCCGAGATGCCGAAGAGCACCAAGCCGTCACCCACGACCGTCGCCGTCACGCCCGGCGGCAGCAACAGCCGAATCACGGCGCGCAGAATGAACGCGCCGATCCAGATTACCGCGGTTACCCAAGAAGGTTCCACGTACATGATGTGCGCTTTTTCGGTGCGCCGCACGACGCGGTGCGCCGACATCGCAACACCCAGCGGAACGCCGAAGATGACGCCGATCACGACCGCTGCCGCGACGGCCCATGCCGGGGCCGGATTGATCGCTTCCGAGGCCCAGATGCTAATCACCGTCAGCGCGAGAAACACCACCGGCGCGATAAAGAGGCGCACGACGCTCATCTTCATCGGCCGCGAGTACCGGAACAATACGATCGCGCCGATGACGACGTAAATCGCCAGTTGACTCCAAACTGGAGGCGGCGGGCCGTGCGCGGCAGGGTTCACCCGCCGCTACTTGATCTCGACTTTGGCGCCCGCCTCTTCGAGTTTCTTCTTGACGGCCTCGGCCTCGTCTTTGGTCACGCCTTCCTTCACCGGTTTGGGCGCGCTTTCGACAAAGGTTTTGGCTTCGGTCAAGCCCAGGCTCGTGAGTTCGCGCACGGCCTTGATGACTTTGATCTTCTCGGGCCCGGCCTCGGTAAGAATGACGTCGAATTCGGTCTTCTCCGCGGCCGGAGCTGCAGCAGCGGCTGCGCCGGCGGCGGCCACTGCAACCGGAGCTGCCGCCGAGACGCCATATTTCTCTTCGAGCTGTTTCACGAGATCGGCGAGCTCGAGCACGGTAAGTTTATCGATAGTTTCAATGATTTCGGCGACTGCCATGATACCTGTGATCTCCTTTAAGCGTTCGAACCCGCGGCTGCTTTTTGCTCGCGGATAGCATTGAGCACGCGGACGAGTCCGCTCTGATTACCTGAAAGTACCGTTACCAAACCGCGCAACGGCGACGCGAGCGAACCGACGAGCTTCGCAATGAGTTCTAGCTTGGACGGAAGCGACGCGAGGACCATGACCTCCTTCGCATCGACGATACGGCCTTCGATGTACGCCGCTTTTATGCCGATCGCTTTGACGTCATCCGAGAAATGTTTGAGCGCTTTGGCCGGCGCAACCGGATCCTCGCCCGCGAACACCACGCCGGTTGGCCCGGCGAGAAATTGTTCGAGTTGCTTGGCGAGATCGGCGGCAGCGATCGCAAACAGCGAGTTCTTCACGACCGCATACGAATTGCCGTCTTTGCGCAATTCGCCGCGCAGACGTGTGATTTGCTCGACGGTCAAACCCGTATAATCGGTCAGGAAAAGATTGGTCGCACCCGCGAGCTTGCGCTGTAGTTCGGCGATCGCGGCTTCTTTTTTAGCTGTCGGCATCGGTCCTCAAAGCAGAAAGGGCGCTCCATCCGTCCGGAGGGCGCCATCTTAAGAACCATCGCGTTACGCGATGCGAGCCTTCGAGTGCGTCCTATGCAGCGAATTAAGGGCGGACCCAGCTGCGGTCTTCGGAGCCGTCGGCCATCATATCAGACGGTAGGGCCGGGCGCAAGGGCCTCCCGAGCCTCCAAGCCAAGCAACCGTGCATGAAAACAAATCGTCGTGCCTTTTTGCTATCGTCAGCCGCCGCGGTGGCCCTCACCGCTGCGGAATCCCCGGCCCGCGCAGCGAACGAGCAAGCCCCAATGAGTGCTCCACGCTCCCTGAAAGCGCTGCTGCAGGGCAACGCCCGTTTTGTCGCCGGCACACCCGCGTGCTTACCGGCGACAGTCAAGCGCGCCCAGCTCGCCAACGGCCAGGCGCCGTTTGCGGCCGTGCTGGGCTGTTCGGACTCGCGCGTTCCCGTCGAGACCGTTTTCGATCACGAGCCCGGCGACATTTTTGTCGTGCGCGTGGCCGGCAACTTCGCCGACCCGGTCGGCATCGGCTCGCTTCAATATTCGGTCGCGGTTCTAAAATCGTCCCTGGTCATGGTGCTCGGGCACACCGCCTGCGGCGCTATCCAAGCGGCGACCAAGTTCGTCAAGACCGGCCAAACATTTCCGGGGCAGATTCAAACGCTTGCAGCTGCGCTCGCGCCGGTCGCCAAGAGCACACAGCACGCATCGGGTGATTGGGTGCACAACGCGATTATCGCCAACGTCAAAGCGAACGTCGCGAAGTTGAAAGCTGATGCGATTATCGGGAAAGCCGAGATCGTAGGCGGCCTCTACGATCTCGCCACGGGAAAAGTTACGCTGGTTTAAGCCAGCTAGGCGTGGGTCGTGCGAACTTTGTTCGGATCGACTTTCACGCCGGGGCCCATCGTGCTCGTCAGCGTGATGCTGCGAAGATAGGTCCCTTTCGAAGCCGCCGGCTTGGCGCGGATGATCGCGTCGAGCAGCGTCGTCACGTTCTCGGCCAACTGCTCTTCGGCGAAACTGGCTTTGCCGACGATCGTGTGTACGATCGACGCCTTATCCAAACGGTACTCGACTTTGCCCGCCTTGATGTCGCGCACTGCCGCGCCGATATTTGGTGAAACCGTGCCCGCCTTCGGGTTGGGCATCTTCTGCGCGAGGATGCGTCCGAGTTGTGAACCAACCGGTCCCATCATGTCCGGCGTTGCCACTGCGACGTCGAAATCGGCGAACCCGCCCTTTATTTTGTCGATCAGGTCCTGTTCACCGACGAAATCGGCCCCGGCAGCTTCTGCTTCCTTGGCTTTGTCGCCCTTTGCGAACGCGACCACGCGAACGGCGCGGCCCGTTCCGTGCGGCAGCAAGACCGTGCCGCGCACGTTTTGTTCGCTCTTCTTTGGGTCGACGCCTAAGCGGATGTGCGCTTCAATCGTTTCGTCGAATTTCGCGTTCGCGTTTTTCTTCACGAGCGAAACGGCTTGAACCGTGTCTAAGGCTTCGGCGGGATTGTACGTCTGGGCCAGGTTGCGGAAACGCTTGCCGTGCGTGCGCGCCATCAGGCTTCAACCTCCACACCCATCGAACGCGCCGTTCCGGCGATGATGCGCTTGGCCATCTCAATGTCGTTCGCGTTGAGATCGGGCATCTTGACCTTGGCGATGTCTTCGACTTGCTTTTGCGTCAGTTTGCCGACTTTATCGCGGTTGGGTTCTTTTGAGCCCGATTCAATCTTGGCGGCTTGTTTAATGAGGAATGACGCCGGCGGCGTCTTGGTGATGAACGTGAACGTCCGGTCTTCGAAGACGGTGATCTCGACGGGAATGATCATGCCGGCCTGCGAGGCGGTACGTTCGTTGTACTGCTTGCAGAAGTCCATGATATTCAAACTGTACGGACCGAGCGCCGGCCCGATCGGGGGCGCCGGGGTGGCCTTGCCGGCCGGGATTTGCAGGCCGATCTTGCCCACGATTTTTTTTGCCATGACTGCGTCCTTTCAGAACTCCCCCTACATCCACGCGCGACCGGGGTCGCTTCGCGCGCGAAAACGTTTTAGTTGGCGGAACTATGTAACCCGAATTCGTTGCCTTCCGAATCTTTGAAACTCGCCCAGCCGCCCCAAGGTTCCGTTCTCGGCTCCTCGGTAATCTCGACGCCTTTGGCCTTGAGCGCTTGCGCCGTTTTCGTAACGTCGTCGCACTCAATGATGATGTTGCTCCACTCGCCGACGCCTTCGTCCTTCGAAAGCTGAATCGAGGTGTGGCCGTCCTCGCTCGGGGATACGCTCACCCAGCGGCTGTCGCCCATCGGCGCGTCGGCCGTGCAGACCCAACCGAAGTTACCCACAAAGAACGCCTTGGCGCGGTCCTGGTCTTTGACTTTGATCGAAACAATTCCGACGTAAGGTTTCATTACACTTTCTCAATCTGGTAGAACTCAAGCTCGACCGGCGTTTCGCGCCCGAAGATCGAGATAAGCGCGCGAACTTTCTCTTTCTCCGGTTGAATCTCGTCGATGAGCCCGGTGAAGTCGAAGAACGGCCCAGACGTGACTTTGACGCGGTCGCCTTTTTTGAAGTCGATCTTGAGCTTGGGCGTTTCGATGCCCATTTGCTTGAGGATCGTTTTGACTTCTTTGTCTTGCAGCGGAACGGGTTTCTCGCCGGCGCCGGGGCTGCCCACAAAACCGGTTACGCCCGACGTGTTGCGCACGACGTACCAGGATTGGTCGTCCATGTCCATCTCGACCAGCACGTAGCCGGGAAATACTTTTTTGGGCGTAATCTTGCGCTTGCCGTCTTTGAACTCGACTTCGTCTTCCATCGGGACGAGCACGCGGAAGATCTTATCTTGCATGTTCATCGAATGGATGCGCCGCTCGAGGTTGGCTTTGACTTTGTTTTCG
>JAAXMC010000073.1 GCA_013036315.1 Vulcanimicrobiota bacterium | reverse complement strand
CGGATTAATCACGCCGGCGATTTCGGGGTTCGGCAAACGATTGGACGTAGAATACACGGGCGCCGTCGGAAATTACAACGCGTTCGTCCGGACCACGATTCCGGCGCTGAATACCGCACTCACCGCGGCGGGACTGAAACCTATTACCGGCACCGCGCCGGTTGCAACCGGCATTTGATCTAGGAGCTGACATGCGCATCCCTCGTTTTGTTGCAGTTGTTTTGCTGCTGTCGTTCGCATCGCTGACCGGTGCGCGGGCCGCAACCCCTCCGGCTTATTCGCACCTGAAGTGGCGTTCGATCGGTCCGGCCGTTTCAGGCGGCCGCGTGCCGGCAGTCGCGGGAACCGCCGCCGACCCCAACCTGTACTACATCGGTTCGGCGGGCGGCGGCGTGTGGAAAAGCGACAACGGTGGAGCGACGTGGACCGCCGTGTTCGAAAAGGAACCGGTTTCCGCGATTGGCGCGGTGACGATCGACCCGACGAACGAAAACGTCGTATGGGTCGGCACGGGTGAATCGAATCCGCGCAACGACGTGAGCTACGGCGACGGCGTCTACAAATCAACCGACGGCGGCAAGACGTGGACCAACATGGGCCTGCGCGAAACGCGGCACATCTCGCGCATCGTCGTCGATCCGGGCAATCCGAATCACGTCATCGTCGGAGCGAGCGGCGATCCGTTTCGCGACAGCACCGAGCGCGGAGTCTTCGTAACGAACGATGGCGGGCAAACGTGGACGAAGACGCTCTACATCGGCCCGCAGACCGGCGCGTCGGAAATCGACGTGGATCCGAATCATCCGGCCGTGCTCTACGCCGGCATGTGGCAGTTCCGGCGCCTGCCGTGGACATTCCACAGCGGCGGGCCGCAGGACGGCCTGTACAAATCGATCGACGGCGGCATGACCTGGACGCAATTGACGGGCAACGGGTTGCCCACGGGCGAGATGGGCCGCATCGCGGTTGCGGTCGCTCCCAACAATAGCAACCGCGTTTACGCGGTGATCGAAGCGAAAGGCGGCATTCTCTGGCGCAGTGACGACGCCGGCGCCACGTGGGAGATGGTCAGCGACAACACGCTGGTCGATCAACGGCCGTTTTATTTTACGCATATCAACGTCGATCCGAGCAACGCGAATCACGTTTACGCGGTCTCCGAACAGCTCGCGGAAAGCCGCGACGGCGGCCGCCATTTCCGCTCGATTGCAAATGCGGTGCACGTCGATTTTCACGCGATGTGGATCGCGCCGAATAATGCTAACCGCATGATTATCGGGGAAGACGGCGGATATGCGCTCACAGTCGATGGGCGTACGTGGTCGTTTTCGCGCAACATTCCGATCGGCCAAATCTATCACGTCGGCCTTTCCAATGAGAATCCATATTGGGTCTGCGCGCCGCTGCAAGACAACAACGCGTTTTGCGGGCCTTCGAATTCGCGCAACCGCTCGGGCATTCTCGACGACGATTGGCTCAACGTCGTCGGCGGCGACGGCATGTGGGCCGTGCCGGACCCGGGTAACGGCAATTACATCATGGCCGACTCGCAAACCGGCAACATCGGCACGTACAGCAAGAAACTGGAATCGGCGCGCGGCGTTACCGCGTATTACGATTTCGACCGCAATTCGTTCAATCTGGCCAACCGCAAGTATCGTTTCAATTGGGATTCGCCGATTGCGTTTGCGCCGTGGAACAGCCATATTCTGTGGTTGGGCGGCGACGTCGTTTTTCAATCGACCGATCGCGGCGTGCATTGGACGCCGATCAGCCCGGATCTGACGCGCAACATCAAGGCGCACCAAATTCCGGCGGGCGGACCGCTGGCGACCGACGTTTCGAGCGCCGAGTTTTCCGACAATCTGCTTTACATCGAAGGCTCGCGCTTACACGCCGGCGAGATTTGGGTGGGAACCGACGACGGGCTGGTGCAGATGACGCGCGACGGCGGCAAGCACTGGCGCAACGTCACGCCGGCGGCTGCGCCGGAGCTGGCGCGCGTCGAAACGGTCGCGCCGTCGCCGATCGTCGCGGGCACCGCTTACGCGATCTTCGACGATCACCGCTCGGGGAATTACGCGCCGTATCTATACGTGACGCGCAATTACGGCTCGAGTTGGAGCAAGATCGTTGACGGATTGCCTGCCGACCAGTACGTGCGCACGGTACGTCCGGACGGGCGCAACCGCAACTTAGTGTTCGCCGGCACCGAAAACGGCTTGTGGGTTTCCTACGACGGCGGCGCGCATTGGAACGACTTTCGATTGAACATTCCGGCTGTCTCCGTGCGCGATATCCGCGAACAGTCGAACTTCAACGACTTGGCGATCGCCACGCACGGCCGCGCGCTGTGGATATTCGACGACCTCGCTTCGCTGCAGCAGCTTCCGCAGGCGCAAAGCCAAGGCTCGATGCTCTTCAAGCCGCGCACGGCATACGAGTACGTGACGCATTCGAATGACGAGGGACTGTACACGCGCTTCAGCGGCGACAATCCGCCCAACGGCGCGATCATCGACTATTATATCGGCACGCCCGGCAAATCCGCGCCGACGATAGAGATTCTCGACGGGCGAGGAAAAGTGATCCGTCATATTCGTCCCCCGACGCGGCCGCTCGGCGGCGCCGCGAATCCCGACGTCCCCGCGTTCTTCGGCGGCGGGTTCGGCGGCGGCACGACCAACGAGCGCGGCATCAACCGCGTGACGTGGAATTTCCGCGAAGACGGCGTGACGCAATGGACCGGCAATCCGCAGAGCGGCGGCGGTGGTGGCGGCGGCGGCGCGGCGCTCGGCGTTTTGGCTCCGCCCGGGACCTATTCGGCGCGCGTGACGCTCGGCGGAAGAACCTCCACGCAAAGTTTCCAGGTCAAGAAAGATCCCCTCAGTCCGTATACGCAAGCGGATTTTCTGGCGGCATATAGTTTCGCGAAAAAATACCTAAGCGTTTCCGGCAAAATCAACACGGTGCTCAACAATTTGGACGCGCAGAAGAAGTCGCTGATTGACGCGCAGACGGCGCTGCAGAAGAGCGGCAACACGGCGTTGCTCGCGCGCGTGAGCGATGCGGCTAAAGCGCGCGACGCGATCTTCAGCGCGTTTACCGCGAACTACAAAAACGGTGAGGATTCGCTGCAGTGGCCCGGCGCTTTGCGTGAAGACTTACCGCGCGGAGGTTTCGGAGGCAGCAGCCCGCCGACGCCTGCGGTGCTCGAGTACGCGCGCCGCTACGACCGCGAATATGCAACCGCGATGGCGCGGTACAACGCCTTTGTCAGCGGAACGCTCGTACCGCTTTCGGATGCGTTAAAGGCCGCGGGCGCGGGCACGATCGCGGGCGCAGCGCAAGTCCACTAATGTGTGACGGTTACATCACATGTTCAGGCGTTTCAAGAATGCTTCGTGCTTGAACGAGCCGCCGTTGCCGAAGCGCGCGGCAACCAATTCCATTGAAGGGATGATATAGAGCGCCTGACCGCCCGAGCCGCTCGCATACACCGTATCGGGTGCGGCGCCGGGCGGCGCCAGCCACCAGCACAAACCGTAGCGCGGATTGGCCTTTGTGCCTTTGAAACATTCCGCAAATTCTGCGTGATGCGCTGACACGTATTGCCCATAATGCAACCAGTTGCGCGCGGTGAGAAAGGCGCCGGTCGGCAGCGGTTGGGTTCCATCGGCCAACTTCCGCCACGACGCTATCTCTACGCCGGCATCGTTCAAAATGCGTGCGCGCAAGTAGTCGTGCGGCGACAGTCCGAGCGGGATTAATTTTTGCGCCAGCACCGCGCCGAAGATTTGCAGCGGTATTCCGCCGTACGTAAAGCGGTCACCGGGCGGATCGCGCAGTGTCGCCGCCAACGCCTTGTCATATACCGGCACCGCGTTGCCGAGACCGCCGAAGCCGACGCCGGCCGTCAGCGTCAGCAAATGGCGCAGCGTAACCCTCCGTTTAACGGGGTCGTCCCGCCAGGCGGGAAACGTCGCCCCGACGGTTTCGTCGAGGTGCAGCAGCCCTTCGCGCTGCGCGACGACGGCCAGCGAACCCCAAAAACTTTTCGTTCCGCTGTACAGCGCGTGCGGCTTGTTCCCGGAGAATCCATCGCCGTAATTTTCGAAAACCACATCGCCGCCGCCGCGCGAAACGATCAGCGCCTGCGGTTTGTGGCGCTCGTGATATGCCACGGCCTCTTGCATGATGCGACGCTTCTGCGGCGTACTAGGAATGCATGCCCGAATTCAACGCCGGCCACGCTTTAGACGAGGCGATGGAACGCCACGAACAGATCGCGCAAGGCGGCATACTCGTGCCCATCGCCGCCGCGGTTATCGCCGTCTTTGCCGCGCTCGCAACCCTGTTTGCCAATCATAATTCGATCTCGGGCTTAGCCGAAAAAAACGAAGCGATTCTCTATCAAATCAAGTCGGCCGACCAATACGGCTACTATGAGTCGAGCCGGATAAAGAGCCACGTCTACCAGGCGTTGCTGGGCAGTGGAATCGTCGCTGCGAACGCCAAAACGCCGATGCAGAGCACGATCGCGCGCGAGCAAACCAAGGCGGACAAGATTCTCAAGATCGCGCAAGAAGACGATGTGTCGGCCACCGAGCACTTCAAGGACTCCGAGGGCTACATGAAAGCCTACGAAAAATTCGAGGTAGCGACGACGCTCTTTGAGGTATCGATCGTGCTCGTTTCGATTACGGCGCTGATGCGCACGCGCGCGATGCTTTTGGTGGCTGCCGGCGCAACCTCAGTGGGAATCGTGTTCTTCGCGCTCGGCTTTACTCACTAGCGCCTGCGCGGCGGCGTTCAACTTCGCCGCCATCTCGCGCGCGTGTCGCGCCACGTTTTCAGCGTTGTAAGCAAAGATCTCGCGCCACAGCTCGGCATTCGAATTTCCCAAGCGCAGCAGCTCGGCTGCAACGGGCCCGCAGAACGATTCGACGTCGCCAATGTTTTGCTGGCGCAACGTCTTGGAAAAAAGCGTTGCCAGTAACTGCGGAACGTGTGAAGTCAGCGCGAGAATGTCGTCGTGCGCCGCCGGGTCGCTTGGGATCGCGCGCGCTCCCATCGCCGCAATGAAATCGCGCGCCCGCATCTCGAGAGCTTTGTCGGCGGCCGGCACGTAGACCCAAGGTTTTCCGAAGAACATCGTGGCTCGCGCTGCGCTCGGTCCGCTGCGATCGGAGCCGGCGAGCGGATGGGTTGCAACGAAGTTTGCAACGCCCCGCGCGGCGTCGCAAACCGGAATTTTTATCGACGCGACATCCAGCACGAGCGTGGCGCGCACGCTGCGGGCGCGTAGTGCTTCGAGTTCCGCCACGGTTGCGCGCGGCGGAACCGCGATGACGACCGTATCGGCCTGTTCGTAAAGCGCGTCGCGCGTGACGATTTCATCGATCGCGCCGCGCTGCAGAGCGGCATCGGCTGCCGCCGCCTGCGCGTCAAATCCGACCACTCGCCATCCGAGATCGCGGCCGCGCGATCCAATCGAAGCGCCAATCAGGCCGGTGCCGATGATGCCGAGGGTCACGGGCGCGTTCACGGCGAGTCTTTGCCGGCAATATCCGGACGCAGCACCCACGCGCCGTCCAAGTACGGGTGCTCGATCGCGTCCTGTTTGCGCTCCGTTTCCACATGCATCAGCACGCGCACGCAGCGCGCCATTGCGCCGGGAACGTCAATTTCGGTGAAGTGCAGCATGGGGACGTGCACCCATCCCATTTCGCGGGCGCCCAGAGCCGGGAAGGCGGCGTGCAGATCCGGCGTCATGCTGAAGAGCACCGACGCAATGTCGTCGAGCTCGATGCCGTTGCGCTCGGTCATCTCGGTCAGCAGACGTTTGGTTGCGTCGAGGATCGCTTGCGGCTCGTCCGCATCGACAGTAATCGCGCCGCGTATACCGCGCATCTTCATGCGGCCGGGTTTCGCCGCGGCGAGGCGGGCTTACCGCTTGGACCGGAGAAGTCAGGCGGCGTGGTTGGTCTAGAACACGTTGTCTTGAACATCGGCTTATGCAAAGCCGCCGCCGGGCTTTCACCCAACGCGACGGTCGCGATGCACGTCGTCGTAACCGATCGCATCAACCGGGCCGAGCTCGATCGCACGTATCCAATTCGGCGCGATACGAACAATCAGGCGCGGGTCGAATTCGATACGGCTTGGGGCACGTACCGGATCGCGATGGCCATTCCGAAATTCCGCTGCAGCGGAGTCGACTTCCTTGAAGTGCTGCCCGATCACGACCGCAGCTTGAACACGCAAGTTGTGGATGGGCCGCCGAATGCAATGGCGCCCGTCTTGATTCTGGGGTCGCTGCCGCAATCGTTCGCGTACGCGCAGCCGTCGGTTGTGATGTTTCCCGCGACGCAGCGCTGCAACGGAGCCGTGGGCGATCCGCAAACAACCGGCATCGATAACCAACTCGAGCAAGACGCCTACTACGCGTCGATTCGCACGCCGGCGCTCTATCGTGAGCCGATCGCGGTGACGTTGGCAGTGCGGCTGCAAGATTCGAGCGGCGGGTTTCATTACGTTCGCATGCCGTGGAAATTCTCGTCCGGTTACACGTGGCCGTCGGTGGGCCAACTGAACATCGACGATGCGGTACTCGGGTGGGTCGCCGAGCAGACCGAAGACATTTTGCTCTGTCCGCGCTTCTATGGAACGTCGGTCGTACACTAAGCGGCGCTCATAATTAAAAAAAGCCCGAATTGCTTCGGGCTTTTTCTGTATTCCGGCGGTTTAGTGGTAGATGTTTTGGTGCGGTCCGGTCACCATGAAGAAGATCATCGGGATTGAAAGCATCGTGTTGACGCGCGATGCCAGGAACGCAACGCGGCGAGCTTTGTTTTTCTCTTCGTCGGTCGCCGGCACGATGCCGAGCAGTTTCTTCTGGTTCATCCAGATGAAGGTCCAAACATTGATCAGCATGATCGTGCCCAACCACGCGCCGATGCCGATCGGTGCGAGCGCGCCTTGCAAACCAAACGCGTCTCCGATGCCTTTAAAACCGGCGAAGCTATAAAGCAGCGCGGCACCGAGAACCCATGTGGCGACGGCGCCCCAGCGAAAGAAGAGCAACGCGCGGGGCATAATGTACTTGCTGATCGGGCCGGCTTCACCGGCGGCAGCGGCTTCTTTGGTGGCTGCCGCGTTGACGAAGTTAAAGAAATAGAGCAGGCCGATCCACATGATGCCGGCGAGCACGTGCAGCCAGCGTAGGATGATTTCACTCCATTCCATCTACGCACCAACTCCTGCGGAATGCTTGACGATCGTTTCCGCAACCCAGTATAGAATGCCGGTCAGGATCACCCCGCAGATGATCGTGCCCCACAATGAGTCCAAAGGATTTTTCACTCCAGGTTCCTCCTATTTCGGCGGTGGCGGGGCGGTGCGGCCCATTGCTACAGCTGCGCTCCCATCGTTTATTTCCCAAATCGCAATGGCGGCTTCGCTACGCGTGACCGGTTTTTTCGGTGAAAGAGCTTTTAGCGTTCCCCAAATTCGTGCGATGTTGCGTGTCGTGCGCACCGATTCATCTTCATGGATGGCTGGCATGTATTGCGGATTGATCTTATCCACATCGCTGAAGTTCTCTAGATACATCTTCATGCTGGAATCGGGTTTGATGTTCCCGCCTTCGTCGACCGGAGCTTTAATGGCAAGCAGCTCCTCACGCGTCAGCGGGCGGTTAGGTGCAAAATGCGTTTTGTCGATGCCAATGACATATCCGGCGTTCGCTAACCCTTGAATGTACTGGAAGTTTGGGTTGCTGACCGGCACGTCGACGAACAGAGCGGGGCCGGTCTTTGCCAGGCGGATCTGTTTGCTAACCGCATCTTTGAAATAAATGTTGTCGGCTTTGACGAGCCAGCGTATGAACTGCGCGCGCGTAATCGGTGCGTTTGGCTTGAACGCTCCGGTTGTCGAATCCAAAATTCCGAGCGCGGCTTCATCTTGGATCGCCTGCTGACCGAAATCGCCGTTGATGTCGGTGAAGGTCACTTGCTTTACGGCGACGCTTGGAGTGGCGGACGGAAGTACCGTTCCCGCCATCGTCGGGCTGGCCGCCACGACAACCTGAGCCGAAGGGCTAGGCTGCGGAGACGCCGCTTGCGATGAACTGCCGTTTCCGCTGGAGCACCCGGTCAGCACCGAAGCAGTGAATAGGGCCGCAATAAGTGAAGGACGCTCCATGATTGCGATGCTTACGGTCACTCTAAGGCGGGTCCTTTCGTTGCTTTTGGTCCCGGCGATTTTCGGGTTGATTCACGCTCCGGCGGGTTTGGCGAGCGCCTGTAAAGGCGCGGACCCGGCGATCGTTTCAGCGGTCGTTAAAGGCATAACGTCCGACGGCCGGGTGAACCGGTACGCGCTGAATATACGCGTGGTCAACTTCGGCAGCATGAAGCAGCCTTCGAACGTCTTGCAGTCGGTGCAGATCTATCAGAACGACATCAAGCTCGACACGAAAGGCCTGCCGCCGCTCAAACCGGGGCAAGCCTCTGCCTTTACGTATGTTTTTCAGCGGTCGGTCGATGCGGGTGCCGGAACGTCGACCCTCACTCTCAAGCTCGTCGTGAGCAAGCCGTCGCCGCCCGGAAATATGGATTGCAACCTGACCAATGACACGTACTCGGTGACCTTCTGAGTTCATACCTAAGGTTTTGACTCGGCGCGAGTATAGACGCTGCCCGAATCTCGCTGCCCTTTTCGGGATATTGGCGCTGGTGGTTACCCTGTTTATTGTGTCTATTGTTGCGGCGACCGCGCATATTGCGATTGTGGATGATCGTGCAGTCGGCGAAGCTGCGTTTCTGCGGGTTTTCGGCATAATGGGAATGCCTGTCTTTGGCGGCGCGGCTCTTTTCTTGGCTACAGTGTCATTAAGGCTGCTCAAGCAAAAAAGCATGGTCGCCCTTATATTAGACGAGACCGCGTTGTTTTACGGCGGCGTCAAGGTTCCGTGGCCGTTGATTCGCGAGACGCTGGTCTGTAAGGCGCTGGGTCGATTCTACGTCGGCGTGCGCACCGTAAACGATCTGGCGCTTGTGAAAAAAATGGACGAAGTATACGCGAAGCGGATCCCCTACATGTTTCTTTTCTGGCTCCATTACAGGCAATGGCGCACGCAATGCTCGATATTGATTCCCGCGATAAAAGGCATCCCGGTTGAAGAGTTGCGAAATGTGGTAGAGGAATATCGCGGAACCTACGGCACGGCGTCAAGTTCGCATTGAAGAGCCATGAATCTGGGGTTTTGCATCCGTTAAGGGCCGCTCGCGGAAAAACGCTTGCTCCAACGGATTCGCCCCGTTAGTTGCATGGTAACGAACAATGTGATGATCGCACCGGTCGTGATGATCAAACCGCTCC
This sequence comes from Vulcanimicrobiota bacterium, assembly GCA_013036315.1. GTDB lineage: Bacteria > Vulcanimicrobiota > Vulcanimicrobiia > Vulcanimicrobiales > Vulcanimicrobiaceae > Rubrimentiphilum. The sequence continues at coordinate 12,187 of JAAXMC010000073.1, read as the reverse complement.
AACCTTCGTTGAACAACGCATAAGAGAAGAGGACGAGATAGACGAGCTGTGCCAAGCCGCTTTCCACGGCGGCGAAACGCCATCCGGCGACGAGCCTTAGGTAAGTAACCGTTAGAAAGATCGAAACTATCGAGCAGATGATGAAGGCGGTCTCGATCGCGATGCGGTCGACTAAGTACGCGAAGAGAAGATGGAACGCGAAGAACGCGCACGCCAAGAAGAAATAGTTCATAGGATGCAGATCGATGTTGCGCATCGTCGTTATTAGCAGCATGACGAAGAGGTAGAACAACAGCGCGACGGGCGCCCAAAAAGTGATCCGCTGAGCCAGCGGTCCGGGCTGCAGTGGATATGGGACGACCATCCCGATACCATTCTCGGTAACGAGTGTCGCGTATCGCCACCGCAGGCGCCAGCCTTTTCCGGATGGCTCCTCGGTTACGGGGAGCAACGTCTGCGGCGGAAAGTCGATTGCGGTGAAGTCGGTGGTCATCGTCAAAGCGAAATCGGTGATCGACTCGGCGCCCTTTCTAAAACGGTAGCTCCACGATTCCATCCCGCGGGATTGGTATCCGACGTCGATCGAAGTTTCTTGACCCGGCTTCAAATCAAAACCCACCCTGCCTTGGTCTAGCGCGGTCGCGTTGTCAATGCGCCGGCCGGCGATCCGGTAAAGGACATTCGCGTAGCTCCCACCCGCATCGGGAAGGGTGAACCGGACGGATAAACGCTCGGTGTTCGTGTCGTTGCGAATCGTGTAATGCGCGAAGAAGCGCACATCGTAAAGGTTGTACCAGAGCAGGCCTTTACGACGTTGTTCGAGTTGAAGGCCGACGGCGATCCGGCTGCTGCGAATCGGCACGGGGACGCCTCTAGAACCATTCGCCGATTGCGCGCTGACCTGCGGCGCGTCTTGCGTTTGCGCGGAGCCCCACTGCGTGCTCAGGCGATCCTGTTGACTCGAGTCGGAGTCCGCAGTGCGCGAGACGAGCGTGGATCCCAAGACGATCCAGGCCAGGCTCGCGGCGCAGAAGATGGCGGCAATTGCCGGGAGATGTTTCATGGAGGCCCTCCGCTACGTTCTTAAGTAACTTTGTATTGCAAAGTTACTTACTCTGTACCACAAAGTATATATGGAACGCAAGGCCCCGCCGTAGCGAAGTCGCTCGTTTCGAGGGTAGTTTCATTAATCGCGGTCTTGGGGAAGTCCGAACATTGACGCCTGTTAAGCATAACGACCTGTGGAGCGCCCGGCGGCTTGCGCGCGTCAGACATGCGCTTACTGCTGCGAGCCTTTTGCTAGGCGCATGCTCAGGGGCACATCACATGCCTCCGATGGCAAACGGCGGAGCGACGCTTCAGACGCCGCAATCGATCTCGCCCGGCTCGATTGCAGCACCGCCAATGGCACGGACTGCGATTCTTCATTCCAGCGCGATGCGGTCGCCCAGCGGTTCCGGCATCAAACCGATGACTGCAATCCGGGGAATGACCTACTCTCAAGTCCCCGGCACAGCAAGCTCGGCTTCGGCCGCGGCCGACGGTTCTTTATGGGTGCTTTCCGATTCGCCAAGTGGCGCCGACAAATACATTTGGCACTACGCAAACGGCAGCTGGACGAATATCACTGGATTGGCGAACCACCTTAGTGTAGCTCCAGACGGGTCGCTTTATGCAAGCAATTCCCTGGGCGGGGTCTATCACTATGTCGGCGGAAATTGGACAGCGTTGGGCGGCGGCGTCAGCGATATTACCGCAGCTGCGGACGGTACTCTGTACGTACTCTCAAATGGCCAACCAGTAGGCAGCGACCAAGCGATTTGGCATTATAGCGACAGCTGGTCGCAGATTTCAGGGTCGGGCGTCCACATCGCGGCTTCGCTCGACGGTGCGACGCATGTCATCCCGGCCGGAACAGTCGGGCCGAACGGTCTGTACGTCATCAACGCCGGTGGTTCTATTTATTACACGCCGGGCAACGGCAGCTACACGCAATTTCCCGGGGCTGCCTCGGCGATCTCGCCGTCGGTAGCAGGGGGTGTATTCGTTTTGGGATATTCTGCCGGTCAGTCGGCGGCAGCCGTCTATTATTACGACTGGGATAATCCCGGCTGGCAACAAATCGGCGGTCAGGGTGTAGCAATCACCGCGGCATCCTCTCACCTTTATGTGATCTCCGCGTCTGGCGCGATCTATTCCGCGCCCCTATTCGCTCCGCAATATGGTTATGTGACAAACTTTGGCGACGGCACGATATCCGTATTTGATCCGCAAACAAATACCATTGTCGCAACCATAACTGGTTTCTCCGATCCGATGATGATTGCTGCAAATATTAATACCCCATATGTGTATTTCAGTGATTTTGGTACGGCGCGGGTGTATGCGATAGACTCAAGGACGAACTCCGTGGCAGCCGTTGAGGGTGGGTGCAGCCCGTGGGATGTTTCCATGCGGCCCGCGGGCACGGTCGCCTATATAGGCGCTCAGTGCAGTGACACGCTTGACATGCTAAACACGACAACGAATGCAGATCAGAGCATCACGATTCCGCCGTATCCGTATTTCACGGGAACGGCCACCGTTTTTGCAAACCCTGGTTTGCCAGTGATATATTTCGCCAGTAATGGAGAAGATGACAACTACGTTTACGTATATGATGAAACGCAGCAGAAGGTCACCGCCAAGTTTGCGCTCAGCTACCTGAACGCCTGGAGCTATGCTGCGAACAGCGCTGGCACGCGTCTCTTTGTGGGGACGATTTCCGGCTACGTGGACGAGGTGGATACGGCCACCAATCAGGTTATTGCGGTGGTACAGGTCGATAAGTACAGCTACATCGCGGGGTTAGCATTCAACCCCGCCACGGGTCTTCTTTATGCCGCGGATGCAAATGGTAACCGCATTGCGATAATCGATACCAACAGCATGACGGTGGTCGGCAGCATTCCAGTCGGAACCGACCCATCGTCGGTAACGCTAAATGCCGCCGGCACAACAGGGTATGCTACGAACGACACGGACGGAACAGTCAGCGTTTTCGACCTGAAAAGCGAGAAAACAACCAGCACGTTCAAAGTCGGAGTCCGACCGCGAACCGTAGTCATTCGCGATAATGGATCCTAATTCAAAATCCGATCTGTGGAGCGCCCGGCGGCGTGCGTGCGCCAGATATGCGCTTATTACTGCGGGTCTTTTACTAAGCGGATGCTCTGGCGCGCACCACATGCCTCCGCTGGCAAATGGCGGTGGAACGGCGCTTCAGATGCCGCAATCGATCTCTCCCGGCTCGATTGCTGCACCGCCGATGGCGCAGACTGCAATTCTTCCTTCCAGCGCGATGCGGTCACCTAGCAGTTCTGGCATCAAACCGATGAGCGCAATTCCAGGAATCAGCTACGCTCAAGTTCCCGGTACAGCCATAGCAGTTTCAGCCGCGAGCGATGGCTCGTTATGGGTTCTTTCCGATTCGCCAAGCGGTGCGGACAAATACATCTGGCACTATAGTAATGGCAGCTGGACGAACATCACTGGACTGGCAAATCATATTAGTGCCGCCCCAGATGGGTCGCTTTACGCAAGCAACTCCCTCGGTGGCGTTTATCACTATGTCAGCGGAAGTTGGGCAGCGTTGGGCGGTGGCGTCAGCGATATTACTGCGGCCTCTGGTAGTACTGTTTACGTGCTTTCAAATGGACAATCAATCGGTAGCGATCAAGCGATCTGGTATTATGGCGGGAGCTGGTCGCAGATTCCGGGATCGGGCGTCCACATCGCCGCTTCATTGGACGCTGGGACGCATAGCATTCCGGCTGGCACTGTAGGGCCGAACGGCCTATACGTCATCAATTCGAGTGGTTCCATTTATTACACGCAAGGCAACGGCAGCTACATCCAAATTCCCGGTGCTTCCGCCGCAATCTCGCCGTCTACAACGGGGGGCGTGTTTGTTTTGGGATATCCTGCCGATGTATCGGGGACAGCGATCTATTATTACGACTTGGACAGCCCCGGCTGGCAGCAAATTGCCGGCAGCGGTGTTGCAATCTCCGCGGCGGCCTCGCAGCTTTATGTGATCTCCTCTTCAAACGCGATCTATTCGGCGCAGCTGGGGGGAATGGCGCATTTCACGGTTTCGGATCCGTATCCGTACCCGTCTCAGTCAATAAAGCCTCAGTACTTCTCACCCGCGACTGCCACTATGTCAATCGTAATCAATGGGGTGACGCACACCTTTTCGATTTCGCCTAATTCGCCGAACTGCTCTGTGAGCGGCGGAAACATCGCATGCGCCGTCGATACCCCCGCGCAGAATGGACCGCTAACATTCACTGTTCAAACCTTTGATGGAACCGGCGCCGTCTTGTCTGCGGTCAGCGGAAATGCGACCATTAGCGGCTTTACGACGATTCCGCTGGCGTTACAAGGCGTTTGGCGCACCGCAACGGCCCGGCTCAGTAACGCTCATCCGACGTGGGGTACGCCTACGAATATTACCGTCAACGTTTCGGCATACGATGCATCCAGCCGGCTCATCGTTGGCCCTGAGCCATATAGCAGTCCGGTTCCGCTGTATGACTCCGACACGAGCGGTGCCACACAACTCTCCACCACAACGGTCACGTCGCCTACGCAAACCGTTACGTTGTCTTATAATGGCGCGCTCGTAAATGCTATCATTTCGGCGGCAGTGCCGCCGTCGCAAGCAACCGGCCAGCAAGATACACTTGTTCCTTCGGTAGCTACTGCGGAGTATCCGATCCCGTCAGGAACGTATGCTGCGGCTAACGACGGTACCGGTGAGATCTTTACTAATAACGACGGTACGCTTTCTTTTCTTGAAAATGTGGCCATCGGACACGTAACAACGAACGGCGTTGTTACCGAAACCAAGTTACCGTACTACGAGTACGGCATCGCGAAAGGCGCAGACGGCAATGTTTGGCTGGTTTGTCAGAATGCGACGCGTTCTCTTACCGAGCTTGCGCGTTTGAACGCGGACGGCACTCTCACCCAATTTCCGCTTCCCGACTTCGACTACACGCGCCTGACGCTCGGCGCAGACGGCAATTTTTGGATGACGTCATATCCAAGCGGCGTTACAGGTAACGCCCGTCGCGTAACGCCAACCGGCGTCGTTTCAGACTTTCCCGTTAGCGGCGATGACGGTATCGATTATTCGACTGCCGGGCCGGATGGAAACGTATGGTACGTTGGGACGACCGGCGTTTCACATAATTTTATCAAGGTTACACCGGGCGGGCAGGTAACCGTTTATCCAGTACCTTCAAATGCACAGCCCTGCTGCTCTCCGTCGCTCGGCGCTTTAGCGGTAGGGCCCGACGGACGAATCTACAGCATTCTCGAACAGCAGCGTGTGGGTTCCGTTGATTCGTCGGGAAATTTTTCAGAGCTCGCGCCAAGCTTCTTTACTTCTCTCTGGAATCAAAGCTTCAGCGCCATGACGTTTGGTCCCGACAATGCGCTATGGATTTCGTTAGGGTCGGCTCTCCCAGGATCGTGTAATCCCGTTCTTGGGCACATGACGGCGAGCGGATCGTTTGCGATGCTCGTACTGCCGAACTGCGCGCCGGCCGGTTCCATCCTCCCCCAACCCAATGCTCTCGTCATCGGCCCTGACGGAAACCTATGGTATACTCGCGACCGATTTGTCGGGAAAGTTATTCTGCACTAAAAAACGCGGTTCAGATTTCGCACTTCAAAACCGCTGAGGCCGGTGAAAGCCGCCTGGTAGGTTCGATTCCTACACTTTCCCGCCACCTTCCTTACTCAATGAAATGCGAGAAATGACGGTGCGTTCAATAGCGTTGCGGGTCCAGCAAGTACGGCGGTTGGTGCGACATTGCCATTCGCGCCTGCCGCAAACGTGCGTATCGAATTGTCTCCCTCGTTCGACACGTATATGGTGCCCGTGGACGGATCGACTGCAATACCGCACGGCTGGTTCAATCCAGTTGACGCACCGCTGATCGTGGCTACCGGAGCGGCCGTGCCTGAAGCGCCGGCCGCATAAACTAAGACGCTATTCGTGCTCTTCATCGTAACGTAAAGCTTACCAGCAGCGTCGAGCGCGATCTGCTGAACGTACAGCTGACCTTCGGGTATTCTAAGGTCAGACGAGGCTGTGGTGACAACGGTCCCGTTGGATTGCAACGGAAAAGTCGAAACATGGCCAGAGGAGGCATCGACAACGATTACGTTTGAGCCGGTACGGTCCAGAATGACATCGGTTGGATAATCTAGCGGATTGATGAATGACTGGAACGGCGGCTGGGCGCCCGTGGCGCCGGAACTATAAGCGAAAATGTACGTCGCACCCAAGCCGAGCGTAGGATCGGTGACATAGATTCTTCCTGTCGAGTCAACGACGACTCCGGTCGGTTCGACCAGCCTTGTTCCATCTCCCGCGATGCGTTGGAGCGGCGTAGCATTACCGTTTGCTCCTGGGGCGAACACGAGGATGTCGCTGCCGAAATTGTCGGCGACGTAAATCTTTCCAGATGCATCGACAAAAATACCCGTGGGACTCGACGTCGGGTCCGTAGGCGAGAGAGAGCTGATCGTGAGGACGGGAGCGACATTCCCGGAAATCGGCAGAGAAAATCCAAGAACATTGTTGCCGCCCGAATTCGCGACGTAGAGCGAGGCGTTGACAGCCGGCGTGGAGATTGGCGGCGTGGGCGTGGAAACCGGCAGTGTGGGCGTGCCGGCGAGGCTAGGACCCGCGCTCGTACCGCCGCCGCCTCCGCAACCCGCGAGCGACGAAACGAAGAGAAGACCGATAAGTAGTCGTTTCATTGTAGGCCCAGCCTATAGGTTGGCTCTCAACGAACTCTCAAACAGGCGGACGGGCGCCTAGATGCAAAAAGGCTCCTCGCTGCCAGCGGGGTCCGGCGGCGCTTTGTCGACGCAGCGCATATTCTCGTTGCAGCTTTTCGGCGCGTGAGGCAACGGCATCGTCCCCGATGGAAGCGGCGGCGTCTCGCAGCCTTTCGCAAATCATATCGCAGTTCAATGGCCGCACAGCGGCGTTGCGTTCCACTTCATCGAGCGCGTCGCTCAGCACCTTAGCCGCGGCGGGGTCTTGCCGGCGCGCTGCAAGAACTGCCGCGCAGGTTTTCCCGCTGCTGCTAAAACCAAGCGCATTAGGCGAGTAGTCCTTTGGCAAAGTCGCGAAATGTTTTTCGGCTAACTGCAGGTCTTGCGGGCCGTTGCGCGCGAGCAGACATTCGATTGCGAGTACTCGTGCGACGCTCAATCTGCCGTTGGATGCCTCCAGCGCATGCTCTGCGAAGGCGAGCGCGCCGTTTGCATCGCCGGCATGAAGCGCGAATAGCCCATTGAGATAGGAAAGATAGAGATCGAGTAATGTCGCGGAGATCTCAACTTGACGATGCGGTTCCGGGTGTTCGCGGAACTCCGAGAGCAGGCGGACGCCCTCGCCGACAAGCGCACTTGCCGTATTGCGATCGTCAAGGAGATACGCGAGGCGCGCTGTGGCGACGTAATGAGACGCCTGCGCACTGCGTCCCCCGCGGCGCACGATTTCTGCAGCTTTCTCAGCGGCCAATGCCGAGCTTTGAAAATGCCACCGTGCAGCGTCGATAACGACGGTATAGTGGAGCATAACGCCGGCGGTGAGCCACTCTTGCTGTTCAATCGCGCTGCGATAGCCCTTTGCTGACGAAGCGGCAGCATCGTCAAAATGAAATAAATCGAATTCCACTGCAGTTTGCAGCTGGAGGGCTCGCAGCTCGATCTTAGCGTCCCCGCAAAACTGCGCCAGCTCCTGCGCTCGCCGAATTTCGAAAAGTGTTTGTGCGCCTTCCCCTTGTGCGGCGATTGGATACGTCCGCGCCAGCAGGGCGCGAGCAATCAACTGCGGTTGTCCGGCGGACTCAGCGGCCATGAGGGCCTGCGATGCCACCGCGACGGCCTGATTGAATTCAAGCCCGTCGCTTAAAGCTTGTGCCTTTTCGCATCCGATCGCGGCCGCCGTCGCGCTGTGCACAGAGCTTGGCGCGAGATGGGCGCAGTGCGATAATGCCTCGTTGCTGTATTCCACTGCGCGCTGCCAGGCTTGCACTTCTAACGCGTCTCGAGCCGCAGCTAAGTAACTTTGAGCTGCTGCTTCGTGCTCGTCGCAGCCTGCAAAGTGTCCGGCAAGGCGAGCGTTGCTGTTTTGCGCAACGGCGCCTTGGAGATGTTCGGCGAATCGCCGATGAAAACGCTGGCGGTTTGGCCGGCTCAGCAGAGTTGCCGCGACTTCGCGAAGCAGATCGTGAGAAAACCGGTAATGCGGACCCACATTCGATTCTTCGATGACTTGCGTCACGAGCAATTCGTCGAGCGAATCGATGACCGACTCCTCCGATGCTTGGGTCACGGACGTAAAGTCGCTCAAAGAAGCATCGGGGTCCAATGCCAAGATGCACGCAATCTCGTTTGCGGCATTGCCGCGCGAACGCAAGCGATTCTCGATCGCCGTGCGCAAGGTCTCCGGAATATCGATCGGTGCGCTGGACCCGGTGTATCGCCACGTCGAATTTTCGCGTTCGAGCAAGCCGTCGCGCAGCAGCGATTTGAAGATTTCCGTAAAGAATAGCGGCTGGCCCAGTGAACGGGCGTAAACGGAATCGGCCAAGAGCGGCTGTTGTAAACCCGTTGCCTGCTCGACGCCCGCATTAAAGTCCGCTCGTGCAATCGGCGAAAGCTGGATTTCGAGCGGTTCCTTTTTCCCGACGGCCATGCGTATGGCAGTCAGCCGCTCCGGCCGCGTTGCTACCACCGCGGCGTGACGCTCTCTGGCCAGGGCAACGAGCTGGGTAAATACCTCGAAAGCTTCGGCTTGAAAATATTGCGCATCATCGATAACCAGCAAGATGCCCGTTTTCAGAGCCTGCGCGATCCTGCTCCCGAGAGCCACTGGGGCACGCGCGGTGGTCTGCAGAAAGTTATCAAAACTCTCACCGGTGATTTCCGTGTAGAAACGCCCCCACGGTCCGTACGGCCGTGCATCGCCACCGATGGCTTGCACGTAGTGAACGGGCACGGCCGGGCCCGCTGCTTTCGCGAGCTGGCGCAATAGGGTTGATTTTCCGATACCGGGTTCACCGTTGACGATTGTGAGGCTTCCGGCCGCATCGCGTAAATCGGCGACGCGCTCCCAAAGCAGCTCGAATTCTGAGTTTCTGCCCATCATAGGGAGCGAGAAATCGCGCGCTCGTGGCTTGAGCAAGGCGTCGATATTGGCGTATTTGCGATCGAAGGCGTCGCTGGTTTTCGTTCCGAGTTCTGCCAGCGCTTTACGGCAGCGCTCGATCAGATCGACTGCCGCAAAAGAGCGGTTTGACTCCAACTGCGCGTCGATAAGCGTCACATAAGCATCTTCGTTATACGGATCTCGGCTGAGCAGCCGGTGCGCGACGTCGACGTCGGGTGAGGATTGGAGCAGGTCCGCGAGCAGTTGCTCGTACTGTCGGGCCAGACTCTCCCTTTGTGAAAGCGACCATTCTTCGTAATCGTCCTCAAGAAAATCGCCGCCGTACAGTTGGACGGCGCGGCTTTTCGACTTAACGTCACCGGCTTTTGCCAATTCCCGAAACTCGATCACGTCGGACGTTACCGGGCGGAGCCAGGTAAGGGCCGAGTTCGTGGATTGAATCGTGGCTTCGGCATCCACGCCGGCACCCTTCAAGGTTTTGCGAACGGACCAAAGCGCCGTGCTCAAACTTGCGCGCGCACGCTCAGGCTCAGCCTCAGGCCACAGCAGCTCGAGGAGCCTTTCGCGTGGAATGACTTGGAGCTGATTGAGGATCAGATAAACCAGTAACGTGCGCGCTTTTTTTGTGGCGGGCTCGGGAATGGACGCCGCGTCAACCGTTAAGGCGAACGTGCCTAACGTAGTGAGATGACCGGCGCTTCCCGGGACGGCGGGCATGGAAAGGATGTTCTGGTGAGTTCCCGGGCCTCATCCTCCCGCGGGTTCGCGCGGAGGGTTTTGAATGATGGCTCGCAGTTCCGCGGCGTTTTTGAGCACCCAGGATTGGTTAGTCTGGACATCGGTGATGCGGCAGTGCACCCGCCCGTCCCACGTTGCGAAAAACCGGATAACGAAGGATTCGTGTGGCATATTTTGGTCTTCAGAGTAGCGAGTGCGTCTCAACCGACTCTCAAAAACGGCTGGTGCCCCAGTACGAAACGAGAATTCACTTGGGAGGACCATGGCCACGCTGTTACCGGCCTCTTGAGCCCTACACTTTCCCGCCATTCCACAGAGCCTCTTCCAACTGCACCGCGCTGTTACTGGGCGACAATTAACTGACAACCCAACGACAGCAATCGGTCTTGCAAGATCTCAACCTTACGATCCGGTCGTTCTAGTACCAAGAATAACGGCAAACCCGTTGGGTTGTGTAATAGAGGATCGTCTGATCGTATTGCGAGCATCCGATGGACGATGGCGCTATTATCAAGCTCCGGCGTCGTGCGTGAAAATGCGCCGTATGCCATCCGTTCCAGCGACAAATACGAGCGGAAGGGGCGACCATCTGATCGGAGAGCTAAACTGTCCACGGCGTAATTCGACGAGCCGCCTCTTTTTAAGCGCGGCGTGCCAAAGGTACTGCATCATTCACATCGTGCTCGGACTCGATTAAGGCTACCATTTGATTGCCTAAAAACACGCCAATATCGATAGTCCGCGCTTGGGGTGGCAGAACTTCGCCGGAATCCGGGTGCCGTGCGATCTGAACGAGCCCGGTAAGCGATATTTGGCGGCTGCATAACCGGCTTCGGTAACAGCCACGGTGAGCGCAGGGACGAGCGATGATTCCGAACCTCGACCCGCAGCACGCCGATGGGCGCCTACGGTCTGCCTAATTAGGGAACCTAGCTCAATAATGACAGTTCACTTTCTCAAGCTACATTATTAGCTACAAATATGTCTCTCATCAGTTCCTGGGACGCCTAGGAAATGCGAATCCCTTCTCGGGATTGGCTTTTTCGTGGTGGAGATGGGGGGACTCGAACCCCCGACCCCTTACATGCGAAGCACAAAGGGCGGATCAAGCCGAACAAAACAGGACGACGAAAGCTGCGAGTGATGTGGGGCGGTGCCCGATCTCGTTCGGGCGTGTTCTGGGCGATTCGGACCAAATTGGCGGAACAATGGCGGAGTAAACAGCCAAACTCATCGGAGATCGACTAACAGTGCTGGATTACACGCCGAGCGCGGGACGCAGGTGCTTGCGCTATAAGAAGATGTTTCCGCTCGCGACATTCGTCAGCGTTTCATAATAGTATGGCGGCGGCCCCGCAGAGTATCCGGGCGGATTGAGTTTCCCGCCCGGCGCGCATTCCGAACAGCCATCGCACGTGAGCGTGCGCTGCTCTGTGGGATTGACGAGAATGGGCGTCGCGCAGTTTGTTGTCTTGGGACTGGTCCACACCGAGTTTTGGTGATAAAACGTGTCGAAGCCCACCGCGCACGCGTTCGCGGTACAGTTGGTGTACGCCACGCCGATCGCCGGATGGGCGAAGAGCGGTCGCGGATCGGGTGCCCAGCCGAAGCCCGTACCATTTCCTTTACCGTTGACGACCACGTTTGTCGCGGTGCAGTTGTCAAAGCCGATCGTCAGCCCCCACGCGCTGAACCCGGTCGCCTGCAAGTCTTGCGGATTGTTCGCGATGATGTTGCTTGCCGAAGAGTCCTTCACTGTGATGCCGACCCCATAGACCTCGACGCCCGTCGCCTTCGCGCCCGTGTTATACGGCGGCGGGCCGTCAACGATGGTGTCCGCGGTAAATCTCTCGACGCTAACCAGGCCATCCAGAAACACCGAGATGCCATGCACGTCGTCACAACTCCCGGTCAAATTTGACGCAGAGCAATCGGAGTAGTTCAGGCTCAAACAGAGGATGGGACAGAATCCGAGCACCGTGTGTCCCGACCCTTTGATGTTGCCGCCGAATTGCGTTTTCAGATTCTGCGCCGTGCAATTGCTCGTGTTCACATTGACCGATTTGATGCAGCTAAAGCCTATCACGGCACCATCGAGGTTCTCGAGCAAACTGGTTTGGCAGTTGCTCACGCTGGCGCCTATCGTTGTGAGCAGAAAGATGCCCGCCGACGAATCCGCTTTCACCGTCATGTTCGTAATGCTGC
>JAAXMC010000072.1:1359-3324 GCA_013036315.1 Vulcanimicrobiota bacterium | reverse complement strand
TTGAGTACCTCACAAGCCACAAGTTGGAGATCGGGCCAGTCCATTCTTGAGTCTGAGTAGTGCGGCCTATTGAATCGTAGAACCAATTCGTGGCGTGGCCGTCGATATCGGTGAGGCTCGTTTCGCTGCCCGACGGATAGGCAAACGTGCTGTACGCAATCGTGTTTGCCGCAGTACTGATGGGCAGGATCGGTGTATTTGTAGTGTCGTTGGGGGTGATGTTCCCAAATCCGTAGAGGAGGACGCCGTTTACGCGGCTGCTGCCGTCGTAATAAAAATTGGTAAAGGAACCATCGTTTCCACCAGCCAGGTTCCAGCGCGGATTAGAGGTCCAAGCGAGCTTATCGGCCGCGTAGTAGCCATAATTCTCGGTTAAAACGCTGGCGGAGCCGTTGCTGAGTTTCCCCACGGATATGAGATCGTGGGCGCCGCTGTACGAGTAGGTGACTTGCGCTCCATCGGGGCGCGTGATGCTCGAGAGTAACGGCCTTCCGTTGACCATCCCGAATGCCAGGACGAGCTGTTGGCCGTCCGAATGCCCGGCCACGATCTGTGTGAGATTGTTAGAAGTCGACGCGTCGCCGTTGACCCACGAGTAGTAGAAGATGATGTGATTATTGTAGTTGCGACCCCAGAGCTGATTCAAGCGCCCGGCGTAACCCGCGTTTGGTCCCGGGCTCATCGTGGGGCCGTAGAACAGATAAACTGTGCCGCTCTTTTTGTACCACAGGTAACCCAGGCCGCCATTCGTGCTACACAGTGCGTTATACATTCCAGGCGGGGGCGTGAGGCAGGCGGTCCCGTTCGGCGTATAATCGTATCGCGCGCCGTCGATGTCAAAGAGCGTGACGCCACCGGCTGTATTGAGTGCGATGTGCGCGTCGAACGTGTTAGTCCAGCCATTGCCGTAGACGTTTTCATTAGGCGAGCCGTCGTCGTTGCCGCTACTGGCATTGGTGTCGTTCAGACTCATCGAGTTGTAGGTGCGTTGGAACGCTAAATCGATTCCGCGCTCTGCAATATCGACGTCGTCGCTCTGTACGATGAGATTTCCATTACCGACGTTGACCATGTACTTACCAGTGCCGGGCAGCGCGCCTTCCTCGTACGTCCACCACGGGTTGATGCCGGTCGCATTGACACTGCCGACGGTTACGTCTAGCAAGGTGCGACCAGGGCGCCGAATTGTGTTATGAATCGCAGCCGGCGTCGGCAGCGAAAGGCCGATTGTCGGCGCGTGCAGGTTGGTTGGACTCAGGCTGAACGGTGCTCGCATGCTCGACGCTGCGGACCGAAGCGTAGCGCTCGCCTGGAGCAACTGAAGTTTTTGCACGTCTTTCAAAAGCGGCGGAATCTTCAGCATCTCTGGCGGCGATCCGCGTAAACCAGGGCCCCTCAGCACTGGACGCAGGATTTCACTCAATCGCGTTTTGGTGGCATCAACTCTTGGCGCCGTTACGCGCTGTGGCGCCGGCGCATGCATGGCTGCGTAGCGATCGGGAGAGAGCACCATTGCGAAGATCGCTGACTGAATCAGCCAATTCATCGCACTTTGGACATCGAGTCGCGCCTGGGCGAGCGTTATACCGAGGCTAGCAGGTCCGCTCGGTGAAGCGGCGGCGGCTCCCGTAGATTGGAGGCAGAACGATACTAGTAGCGTGGCGCAGATGAAGCGACGCATAAGATACTCTCCCGCGAAGTAGCGACTTACGTGAAGTAAGCCGAAGGAAACAAAACAGAAAGGCACCGCTCACCCATCGCGGTGCGCCCTGCTAAGTTCCGCTTCTAATGCGCGTGATGCGTCGTTCGCAACGGAACGTATTCACCCGAACACCCTCCACCCCTCAATTTGCAAAGATGCGAAGCGCGTCATTGCTTGCTTGAGTGACAAGATAATACGCTTGCAAAACCGCAACGTCAATCTAGCTTACGAAAAAAGTTGTGCATAACGTAAGTGTTTGTGAT
>JAAXMC010000072.1:0-1269 GCA_013036315.1 Vulcanimicrobiota bacterium | reverse complement strand
AGTTGGCGTATACGATCGGGTGATCTCATGCAAAGCCGCTTCTCGTTTTCTCTTTTGTGCGCCGTAGCGCTGATGCTCGCGCTGTGCGGCGGGCTTTCAGCTGCACAGCATCGTGGGGTGCGCATACCGCCAACACCGATCGTGCTGACCTTTACGACTGTTCGCGCGCAGGATGCGATACGGGTGCTGCGCCGGCTCTATCCGCATCTGTCGTTCACCATCGACGGCGCCGCCAACGCCGTCGTCGTGCTCGCCGGACCGGATGATGCAGCTGCGCTTCGTCAGGTCGGCGCGGCTATTGATACGAAAAATCCACTCACGCCGGTTACCGCTTCGCTGATTCTCCATCGACTTGAGGCAAATCAGATCGCTGGGCGTCTACACGGGCTCTATCCCAATGCGAAGCTGGCTATCATTAATAGGCACACGTTGCTCGTCAGCGCGGTCAATAGCGATCTGCAACAGATGCAATCACTGGTTGCGGCCATCGACCAGCCTCCCCAGACGCCGACCCCGCGGCCAGCGCCCAGCGCTCCCGACACTGAAGCCGTGCCGGTCCTGCAAGCGAGTCCGCGGATCATCGCGCGGGAAGTTGCAGGCGCCGTGCACGGTCTGCGCGTCGGCGTCGCGGGACACACGATCGTCCTAGCCGGCGCCCCCGATTTGGTCGCGCGCGCCAAGGACGTGATCGCGGTCCTCGACACGCCGTCCGTAGGCGCGCGGTATACGGCGGTGTACCGGCTGCGGACACTCGATGCGCAGTCGGTCGGCGATTTGATCGAGCGCTCCTATCCGAATGCCAAAGTCAACGTCGATGCGCAAATCAACTCACTGAGCGTTTCAGCGACTCCGGCCGAGCAGCGGCGGATCGCCGAAGGGATCGCGCAGATCGATGCCTTGCCGAGCCCCGGTCCGGGCGCGATGGGTGGCGGTGGAGCGGGCAACGCGGAGATCTACGTGTTAAAAGCGGCGTTGCCGGCCACCAACGGCAGCTCGTCGAGCACCGCTAACGATCTCGCGACCATGGTACGTCTTCAGCCACAATTCGCCCAGGAGGATCAGGAAGGCGAGGGCGAGGCCGAATCCAACGACGCTGATCTGCTGAGCGTGTTCCCTAAAATATTCCAGAAGGGAGGGCATGGCCGTAATAGTCTGTCAGGGTGTCTTGGTATCCCCTTTCACGCCGAGGAGAGTCAAAGAACCGTTTTGGTAATCTTTCTGAGGGAAACGCTTAAAAGTACGAGAGCGGCTCTCAAAGAACAGCCGTTC
>JAAXMC010000071.1:26277-26700 GCA_013036315.1 Vulcanimicrobiota bacterium | reverse complement strand
CTGCACGCACGGAGCGTCGATCACACCGACCTTACTCCACGGCGTCAGTTGCGGCGGCGTGACGTTCTGCCAGTGCGCGCCTTCGTCGCGCGTGATCCAAATCAGCCCGTCGTCGGTGCCTGCCCATATCGCGTGCGCGCGCACCGGTGAGGGAGCGATCCAGTACACGACGCCGCGGCGCGGAAGGCCCGTGCTGTCGGCAATCGTCGTGGGATCGAGATTCGGCGGGACCGTGTTGAATTTGCGCGTCAGATCGGGGCTGATGATCGACCACGAATTGCCGCCGTCGGGCGAACGGAAGATTTGCTGGTGGCTCATGTAGATCACGCGCGGGTTTTGCGGTGAAACCGCAATCGGCAGCGTCCACGTGTTACGCCAGACTTGATTCGGATACTGGACCGTCGGATCGATCGAGAGCTCCCA